>NZ_QQAT01000018.1:0-125301 GCF_003350365.1 Rhodococcus sp. AG1013 | reverse complement strand
AGCAGTCCGAGCATCGGTCCGGCTCCGCCGTCGCCCACCCGGGTGATCCACTCGCGGTAGTCGGCCGGAAGGCCGACGCCGAGCCGGTTCTCGAAAGCTGCGAGCACGTCCGGGTCCGCGGGAGCAGCATGCTCGTAGCGATGCACGGCCGCGCCGTGGATGTGGCAGCTGTAGCCGATGACCTCCCGGTCGCCGAGCGAGACGACGGTGGTCTTCAGATCGGCTGCTCGTAGTCGGTCGAGGCCGGTCAGGATCTCGGCGATCCGGTCCGCGTGCGTTTGTGCGTGTTCCATGCCCACATCCTGGCGGATGCGACGCAGGACAGGACTTCGCATTGTGTTCTGTGTCCGACGATCGACCCCGAGCACGTCGGTCGACCCAATCCGCGTGCCAGCCGTTTCCACGGCCGGATCGAGTGGGCCGAACCAGACCGAGGGATCGTCCAACATCTCTTGTCCGATTCATCCCTCGATGACCGCGTTGAGTGCGATCATCCGCCGATACTGGATTCCATGACCCCTTCCTCGTCCGGTGGCCTGCGGTGCTGCCCGCAACATCAGCCTGCGCCCGGCGAGCCGGGCCGTGCAAGGGCAACCCCATCCCACCTCCGGAAACGCCTCCAACTCCCGTTCAGTCCGCCCTTCACCGCCGCGCCGATGCTCGGCGCCCTGGCCGCGCACGCCGTCGACGGGCTCGAGCGGCACGACGGCGACACCGGCGCGCACACCCGCGTCGTCCCCGCCCCGCACGGCCCCGCCGTGGTGACGGTGGAGTTCGACGCCCCAGAGCACGTGTCGGCGACGGTGCTGCCGGCGCACCCGGACGACGTCCCGCACATCGAATCGCTGATGCGCCGCTGGCTGGACCTCGACGCCGACCCGGCCGTGATCGACGCGGCACTCTGCGCGGATTCGGCGCTCGCCGGTCACATCGCCGCCCGTCCGGGCCTGCGCGTGCTCGGCTCCGTCGACGGCTTCGAGACCGCCGTGCTGACGGTGCTCGGACAGCAGGTGTCGCTTTCGGCAGCAAGAACATTCGGATCGCGATTCGTGACGGCATTCGGCACCCCGACCGAGTTCGACGGGTTCGTGAGCTTCCCCGAACCGGAGAAACTGGCCGGACTCGACCCGCTCGTCATCCAGAAAGCCGTCGGCCTCACCGGCGCGCGGGCACGCACCGTGCAGGCGCTGGCCGCGGCCGCGGCCCACGGGCTCGAGCTTCATCCGGGCGTCGATCCGCGCGAGTTCCGCACCCGCCTGCTCGCGGTGCCCGGCATCGGGCCGTGGACGGCGGACTACCTCGCGGTGCGGGTGCTCGGCGACCGCGACGCCTACCCGTCCGGCGATCTGGTGTTGCGCCGCGCGCTGGGCGTCAAGACCGCGCGCGAGGCCGCCACGGCATCGGAGCCGTGGCGGCCCTGGCGGGCCTACGCCCTGTTCCACCTGTGGACGGCGCAGGCGTTCCTGTGAATCCGCGTCACCCCTGACCGGCGCGGACCCCCTTCTCGATCCGGTCCCCGAGACCCTTGTCGACGTTGCGCCAGTACTCGAACGCCCGCACCAGCACGGGCTCGGTGACGCCGTCGAGCAGATGCCCGACGATGTTGGATACCAACCGGTCTCGCCCGGCGTCGTCGAGGACCTTGCGGACCATCGTGCCGGCCTGGCCCCAGTCGTCGTCGTCCTTGCGCAGCGTGTACGCCTGGTGCACCATCTCGCCGTCGGTGAACCAGCCCGGCGACTCCCCGGAGACCGCCAGCTCGGCGTGCGGGCCGCCCTTCGAATTGGGCACATACACCGGGTCGCCCCGATTGTGGTGCCGCAGCTGCCCGTCCTTGGTGTACGAGCCCAGCGGTGCCGCGTGCGGCGAATTGACCGGCAGCTCCTTGTAATTGGAGCCGATGCGGTACCGGTGCGCGTCCGGGTACGAGAACCAGCGGCCCAGCAGCATCTTGTCGGGGCTCGGCCCGGTGCCGGGCACCGAACTGCTCGGCTCGAACGCGGCCTGCTCGATCTCGCAGTGGTAGTCGGCCGGGTTGCGGTCCAGCTTCATGGTGCCGACGTCGATCAGCGGGTAGTCGGCGTGCGGCCACACCTTCGTGAGGTCGAACGGATTGAACCGGTACGTCTTCGCCTCCTCGTACGGCATGATCTGCATCTTCAGCGTCCACGTCGGGTACTCGCCGCGGTCGATGGCCTGCCACAGGTCGCGCATGTGGAAATCGGTGTCGGTGGCGGCCTTCTGGTCGCCCTCCTCCTGCGTGAAGAACTCGATGCCCTGATCGGTCTTGAAGTGGTATTTCACCCAGAACCGTTCGCCCTTCGCGTTGACCCACATGTAGGTGTGGCTCGAATACCCGTTCATGTGCCGCCACGTGCGGGGGATACCGCGGTCGCCCATCAGCCACGTCACCTGGTGCGCCGACTCGGGGGACAGCGTCCAGAAGTCCCACTGCATGTCGTGGTCGCGCAGGTTGTTGTCGGCCCGCCGCTTCTGCGAGCGGATGAAGTCCTGGAACTTCATCGGATCGCGCACGAAGAACACCGGGGTGTTGTTGCCGACCATGTCGAAGTTGCCCTGCTCGGTGTAGAACTTCAGGGCGAACCCGCGCGGATCGCGCCACGTGTCCGGGCTGCCCCGCTCGCCGGCGACCGTGGAGAAGCGGGCCAGCATCTCCGTCGTCTTGCCGGGCTGGAACAGGTCGGCCTTGGTGTAGGCGCTCACGTCGTTGGTGACCTCGAAGGTGCCGAATGCACCCCCGCCCTTGGCATGCGGCTGCCGTTCGGGCACCCGCTCGCGGTTGAACTGGGCCATCTTCTCGATCAGGTAGTAGTCCTGGAGCAGGATCGGCCCGTCGGGTCCGACGGTGAGCGAATGTTCGTCGCTGGGTACCGGGATTCCGGAGTCGTCGGTGGTGTAGTTCGGATCTGACATCTCATTCCTTCCCTACGAGTCACGTCACCGTGCGGGTAGAAGAGGCGATGCTCGCGAAAGTGTTTGGGCTGCAGAGCATCGTCGGTGGAGAGCTCGACCGGGTACGCGGCGCGTACCGGGCGCGCCATCCATCAATTACCACCCGACCACTTCCCGGCCGATCCGTCAACCGATGTGCCACGCTGGTTCGGTACGACTGTCGGTGAGGGGAGAGATCCGTGGACGAGCCACTGCCCGCCTACCGTGAGGTGTCGGCGAATCGGTACCGCGAGATCGCCGGTCTGTAGTTCGAGGACTTCGTCGCCCGGCGATGCGTTGTATAGCACCTATAGGTGATATCACTCATACGTGATATTCTGAGGTTGTGTCGATCTGGAGCGTGGACGTCGAGTTCATCGGGGAATGGCTCGAGCAGTTGGATCAGTCATCCTACGAGCAGGTCGTCGCGGCGCTTGAACTGCTGCAAGAACGTGGACCTCAGCTCGGGCGACCACTAGTCGACACGGTGAAAGCATCCCGCCACAAGAACATGAAGGAGCTACGACCGGGATCGAGTGGGCGCTCGGAACTGCGGGTCCTGTTCGCCTTCGACCCCGACAGGAAGGCGATCTTGCTCGTCGCGGGGGACAAATCAGGTCAGTGGACGAAGTGGTACAAGACGAACATCCCAATCGCCGACGACCGTTTCGATACCCATCTCGCGAGTTTGGAAGGGAAGTGACTGTGATGGCGAAGAGTCTCGACGACATGCTCGTCAAGCGGCCCGTCAACAGGGCCGCCGTGGACGCGCACAAGAACCGCATGATCGAGGAGGTCCGGGCCTACCGACTAAAGGAGCTCCGCGAAAGTGCAGCAATGACGCAGAGCCAGGTCGCGGACCGTCTCGGTGTCGGCCAGAACCGCGTTTCCAACATCGAGCGCGGCGACCTTGCGCGTATCCAGATCGAAACCCTGCGCAGGTACGTCGAGGCCGTCGGTGGCTCTCTGCGAGTCGAAGTCGAACTCGGCGACGACCGCTTCCAAATCGCCTGACCTCCACCGGCGCTGGCTCGTTCAGTCCTTGGCCCGCGCCAGCGCGGACGGCCACCAGATCGGTTTGCCGATGTCGTGGGAGAGCGCCGGGACCAGCACACTGCGGACCACGATCGTGTCCAGCAGGACGCCGAACGCCACCGCGAAGCCCACCTCCGCGAGGAACACCAGCGGCAGCACGCCGAGCACCGCGAACGTGCCGGCCAGCACGACGCCCGCCGACGTGATGACGCCGCCGGTGACCGCGAGGCCGCGCAGCACGCCCGACCGCGTACCGTGCTCCTGCGTCTCCTCCCGGACCCGGGTCATCAGGAAGATGTTGTAGTCGATGCCGAGGGCGACGAGGAACACGAACGCGAACAACGGGAACGACTGGTCTGCTCCCGCGAAGTGGAAGACGTGCGTGAAGAAGAACCCGCACACACCCAGCGTCGCGGCGAAGCTGAGCACCACCGTCGCGATGAGGATCAGCGGCGTCAGGAGCGCCCGCAGCAGGATCGCCAGCACGATGAAGATCACCACGAGCACGATCGGGATGATCAGGTTCCGGTCGTGCACCGACGCGGTCTGCACGTCGAGCGTCGCGGCGGAACTGCCACCGACGAGGGCGTCCGCGCCGGGCACCGCGTGCAGGGTGTCGCGGAGGCGTTCGACGGTCTGCAGCGCCTCGGGCGAATCGTACGAATCGGCAAGGGCCACATTGATCACGGTGCGGCCGTCGATGGGCGCGACGTTCAGCGTCGCGGGCGCGCACCCCGGCGGAAGTTGCTGCGGGACGTTGCCGCCGAAGCTCTGCAACAGCGCCTTCGCCTTCTCGATGTCGACCTGCACGCACACCGATCCCGGCCCCTGGCGCACGCCCTCCACCCCGCTCGCCGCCGCGATCACCGCGTCCACGCCGGACGCGTTCGTCGCGACCACCGCGGGCGCCCCGGCACCCTGATCGAAGTTGGCGTCGTACAGCGCCTGGCCATCCACGGCGTCGGGTTCGTTGGTGAAGTTCTCGGACGCGGTGAGGCCGGAGGTCTGCAGGCTGCCGATGCCCACCGCGAACAGCACCGCCAGCAGCACGGTCGCACCGATCCACGCCGGACGGTCGCGGCGACCGACGAACTCCGCGATCCGGCCCCACATCCCGTGGGTGGCAAGGTCGGTGGCGCCGTCCACCTTCGGCTTGCGCGGCCAGAACACCCAGCGCCCCACCGCGGACAGCGCGACCGGCAGGAACGTCATCATCACCAGGTACGTGCACGCGATGCCGATCGCCGCGACCGGACCCAGGCTCTTGTTGGAGTTCAACTGCGAGAAGCCCAGGCACAGCAGCCCGATGATCACGGTGATCGCGGACGCGGTGATGGCCGGCGCGGACTCCTTCCACGCCTTGATCATCGCGTCGAACCGGTTGTCGTGAAAGTGCAGTTCCTCCCGGTACCGGGAGATCAACAACAGCGCATAATCGGTGCCCGCGCCGATCACCAGCACGAACAGGATGCCCTGGCTCTGGCCGGTGAGCGTGAGGATCCCGTGGTCGGCGAGAACGTAGATCACCATCGACGACAGCCCCAGCGCGAGCAGCGCCGAGAACAGCGGGAAGAACCACAGGATCGGCGACCGGTACACCACCAGCAGGATCAGGATCACCACCAGCAGCGCGACGCCGAGCAGCGTGCTGTCGAGCCCCTCGAACGCGTCGATGAACGCCACCAGCAGACCACCCGGTCCGGCAGGCAGCACCTCGAGATCCGACGCCACGGACGTCTGCGCGGCCGCGAGCACGTCCTGTTCGGCGGCGGCGAGGTCGGTGCCCTGGACGGTGGTCCCGTCCTGTTTGGCGATCAGCGGCACGAACACCGACGCGCTGGTGCCGTCGGTGGAGATCTGGGTGGGCGTCACGCCGTCCGCGTCGACGCCCTCGACCGACGCCATCGACACCCGCGCCCGGTCGATCGCGGCCTTGTCCGCGTCGGTCAGGCCGCCGTCGCGGTGGAACACCACCGCACCCGGAATGGTCTCCACCTTCAGGAACTTCGCGGCCTCGTTCGCGACCACCGTCGACTCGGCCGAAGCGGGCAGATAGGACGCGTTGTCGTTCTTCTGGACCTCGGCCAGCTTGCCCTGGAACGAACCGCCCAGACCGCCCAGGAAGAACGCGACGATCGCGATCGCGACGACGGTGAACACCGGCCACCCCCGCCTGGGCCGGGTGTCGTCACCCGCCGGCGGTCCGCTCATGGACTCCACTCGGGTCATTGGTGCTCCTCGTACGCGGTCGCGGCCGGATACCAATGCAGACCAGTACAGCACGCGACCGCGCGGCCGGGGAGACGATCCGGCGGGCGGACCGGCGCTAGACGACCATGTGGCAGTAGATGCTGTCGCCGCGGGCGACCGCCCCCGCGGCCAGTTCGGCCAGCGCGGCGATGAACGGGGCAGACGCCTCGGTGGGGTCGGCCGCCTCGTCGAAGATCCAGACGCGGGCCGCCGCGGTCACGGCGTCGGAGTCCAGGTCGGCCAGCGCGTCGCGCAGTTCGTCGGCGACGGTCAGAACGAAGGCGTCGCCGTCCTCGCCGGCGGCGACCAGGGATCCGCGCCGTGGACCCGCCGTGACCTGCTCGTAGGTGCGGCCGGTGAGCGCCGCTTCGAGCCTGCTGAGGGCGATGCCCGGCTCGATTCGCTTGGCCTGCAGGACCGGGGTGCCGCTCGACGCAGACTGGACGCGCGGGCGGGAGGCCTCGTCCGGGTCGGTGCGGTACAGGGCCTGGGCGGCGTCGACGACGTCCGGGTCGAGATCGAGCAGGTCGTCGAGAGCGGTGGCGGCGACCTCGTCCGAGGGGGCCGTGAAGTAGTCGGTGATGGCAGACATGACCGCATGTTCGCACAGGGGACCGACGCACCGAATCGGACGACGGTCTCGGTGACGTCCCGCCCGTCAGCGCAGTTTGATGTTCCCGCCGTCGACCATGAGCGTCTGCCCGGAATGCCGTGCGTCTACATGATTTCCACATCCGGCTGCGTGCTGCAGGGCGACCGCCTCTACGTCGACATCGCGATGGGGCCCGGGTCGATGGCGCACGTGACGACGCAGTCGGCGACGAAGGTGCACGAGATGGACGCCAACTTCGCCTCCCAGGTGCAGACGGTGACGCTGGCGGAGCATTCCTACCTGGAACTGATGCCGGGCATGACGATCCCGCTGCCGGTGGGCACCGCGCCCTTCGTGTTCGCCATGTGGCTGTTCCTGCTCCCGAAGAAGCAGTTCGTGCCGGTGCAGCACGCCACCATCGCCGGCGGGGCGGCGGAGTCCGGTCGAAGCCGTCCCGTGGCGCGTCGACCGGAATAGAATCGACGCAGTGGTCGAGGCATCGAGACGGCCGATCCGGGGGATCCGATGGGTGACGAGCAAACGATTCCGGACGAACAGTCGGAACTGAAGGGAAGCGTCGACGAACTCACGTCCTCCCTCAGGGAACTGTCGGGGATGCTCGACGATGTCGACGAGTTGGAGCACGTGCTGCAGTGCCTCGTCGAGAGCGCGGTCCGCATCGTGCCGGACGCCGACATGGGTGGTGTCACGATCCTGCGTGACGGCAAAGCGGAGACAGCGGCGGCCACGGATCTTCGTGTTCGCGAAATCGACAGCACGCAATACGATCTCGACGACGGCCCGTGCCTGCGCTCGGCGCGCGAGCAGGCCACCCAGAACGTCGATCGGCAGGAGATACGCCGGCGGTGGCCGGGCCTTGCCGACGTCGCGGAGAGCAACGGGGTCGGCAGTTTCATCGCCTCGCCCCTGACTCTCGACGATCGGGTGAGCGGATCGTTCAACCTGTACAGCTCGGACGACGACGGCTTCCGCACCTTGGACGAGTCGCTGCTCGAGGCATTCACGACAGCGGCGATGGTCGCCCTGCGCCAAACGCAACGCTACGACGGGGCCCGGCGGTCCGTCCGAGCATTGGAGGCGGCGCTGAAGTCCCGCGCATCGATCGATCACGCCATCGGTGTGCTGATGGCGCTGCACGGCATCGATCCCGAGGCCGCCTTCGACCTGATGGTCAAGACGTCCCAGCAGAGCAACACCAAGCTGCGTGACGTCGCACAGCAGCTCCTCGCCAAGATCGATCGGTCGTAGCCCGCCGGCCGGTCAGATGAGAACGGCGGCGGCCACGACGCAGAGCACGATCAGAGCAGCGGCGGTCGCGGCGAGGACGAGCGAGCCGCCGAACAGCAGTGTTGCCGCAGTGACGGATGTGGCCGAGAGGCCCGCGATCCGCAGCGTGCAGCACCCTTCGCGCGCGACCGTCTCGCGGTCGTCCGGCATGCGGACGTCAGGTTCGGAAAGTGTCGTCATCGGTCGACCTCCTGGGCGAGGCGGCGCCATTCACGAGACAGGGGGATCACGTCGATCACAGAACGATGAGTCATGGGTGCCCTCACTGTGTACCTACACGGAGGGGGATACGGCTGGCAGCCAGTACGACGGCACATGTACCCCCGACGCCGGCTGTCTGCCCAACCTTGCTGCTCAACGATAACGGCCACACGTGACCTCCGGCAACATGCCGCCACCGAATCGTTATCCGACGTTCGAAGGTCCCGGTGCCAACTCCGACACCTCTCCGGTCCAATGCGCAACGCCTCGGCCACCGTCGTAGACGACGGCGGCCGAGGCGTCGCGCACTGGCCATTGCCCGATCCGATGACGCGAGAAGCGCGTCCGGCGATCTACCAGTCCGCCTCGGTGAAGCGGACGACGCCGCGGATGTTCTTGTTGTCGAGCATGTCCTGGTAGCCGTCGTTGACCTGCTCGAGCGAGTAGGTGTTGGTCACCATGTCCGCGAGATTGAGTCGACCGGCCCGGTACAGGTTCAGCAGGTTCGGGATGTCCACGCGGGCGTTGCAGCCACCGTAGATGTTTCCCCGCAGGTCCTTCTGCAGCATCGCGAACAGGAACGCGTTGAGCTTGACGTCCATGTCGGCCATGTGGCCCATCGCGGTGACGACGCAGCGGCCGTTCTTGGCGGTGAGCGTGAGGGCCGGGTCGACGTACTCACCCTTCATCTCACCGACCGTGATGATCGTCTTCTGGCACATGCGGCCCCAGGTGATCTCCATGATCGGCGCGATCGCTTCTTCCATCGACGGGAAGGCATGCGTGGCGCCGAACTTGAGGGCCTGCTCGCGCTTGAAGGGTGATGGGTCGATCGCGAAGACGTGGCGTGCACCCGACGCGACGGAACCCTGCAGCGCGCTCATGCCGACGCCGCCGACACCGATGATGGCGACCGACTCGCCGGGCTTGACCTCCGCGATGTTTGTCGCCGAACCCCATCCGGTCGGGACACCGCAGCCCACGAGGGCCGCGAGCTCGAACGGGATGTCCTTCTCGATCTTCACCGCCTGGGACTCGTGCACCGTCATGTACGGCGAGAACGTGCCGAGCAGGCACATCGGGATGACATTCTCGCCACGAGCCTGGATGCGGTAGGTGCCGTCGGCGATGGCCTGACCGCTGAGCAGCCCCATACCGAGGTCGCACACGTTCGAATGGCCCTCGGAACACGACGGGCAGCGTCCACACGCCGGGATGAACGAGAGCACGACGTGGTCGCCGACCTCGAGATCCTTGACCCCCTCGCCGACCTTCGTGACCACACCCGCGCCCTCGTGGCCACCCATCGCCGGGTAGGACGCCATCGGCGTCGCACCGGTGACGATGTGGAGGTCGGAGTGGCACATGCCGGCAGCCTCCATGCGGATCTGCACCTCGCCGGCGACCGGGTCACCGAGCTCGATCTCCTCGATCGACCACTTCTCGTTGATGCCCCACAGCAACGCACCCTTGGTCCTCATTGCAACAGCCTCCCCTTACGTGACTAGCGGTCGCTGTGACGATAGCCACAGATCCTTCGAATTGGAACACGTTCTAGATCGTTCTTACAAAACTATGTATAGCTGTGCAAGTAACCGAGTTTGGGGGGCGTTACATGTGTGGAATCGCAGGCTGGGTGTCGTTCGACTCCGACCTGACCCGGCAGCGGGGTGTTCTCGACGCAATGACCGACACCATGGCCTTGCGTGGGCCGGACGGACGCGGCACTTTCGTGCGCACTCACGCGGGGCTCGGGCATCGGCGGCTCGCCGTTATCGATCTACCCGGCGGGGCGCAGCCGATGAGCGTGAGCACCCCCGCCGGAGACGTCGGAATGGTGTACACGGGGGAGGCGTACAACTACCGGGAACTGCGCGATCAGCTACGGGCTCTGGGTCATACGTTCCGCACCGACAGCGACACCGAGGTGGTGCTCCACGCATACCTGCAGTGGGGTGAGAGCATCGTCGATCACCTCAACGGCATGTACGCCTTCGCGATCTGGGACCAGCGCGAGGAGAAGCTGGTGATGATCCGAGACCGCATGGGCATCAAGCCGTTCTACTACTACCCGACACCGGACGGGGTCCTCTTCGGGTCGGAGCCGAAGGCAATTCTTGCGAACCCGTTGGCACGCAAGGCCATCGATTCCGACGGCGTTCGTGAGCTGCTGGCAATGACCAAGGCGCCGGGCACGTCGGTATGGAAGGGCATGTACGAGGTGGCGCCCGGCACTCTGATCCGGGTAGATCGCGATGGACTTCACGAACGCACGTACTGGCGCCTGGAGGCTGCCGAGCACACCGACAGCACGGAAAGGTCCGTCGAGCGGGTCCGGGATTTGCTCACCGACATCGTCGACAGGCAGCTGATCTCCGACGTACCTCGCTGTGTATTGCTCTCGGGTGGACTGGATTCCAGTGCCATCACCGGCCTGGCCGCGGCGAGCCTGGCGCGCGACGGAGAACAGCTGCGCACCTTCTCCGTGGACTTCCTCCATCAGGAACAGAACTTCGTCCCCGACGAGGTGCGCGGCACCCCCGACGCGCCGTACGCGCACGAGGTCGCGGCGTTGGTGGAGTCCGCGCATCAGAACGTGACGCTCAACTCGGCCGATATGCTGGATCTGTCGGTCCGTCGTGCGGTCATCACCGCACGCGACATGCCCGGACTCGGCGATATGGATCTATCCCTTTACCTGCTGTTCAAGGCGATTCGCGAGCAGTCGACGGTGGCGCTGTCGGGTGAATCGGCCGACGAGGTGTTCGGCGGCTACCCGTGGTTCTTTGCCGACAGAGCGGTCAACGCCGGCACCTTCCCGTGGGCGGCCTTCACCGGCGACAAGCCGTGGAACGCTCTGCGGCCAGAGCTGCGCGAACAGCTGGATGTCGACAGCTACATCGCCGACCAATACGCCGCGGCGTGCGCGGAGGTCGAACACCTGCCCAGCGAATCCCAGGCCGAATACCGCATGCGCGAGGTGTGCTACCTGCACCTGACCCGGTTCGTGCGGATCCTGCTCGACCGCAAGGATCGCCTATCGATGGCGGCCGGACTCGAGGTTCGGGTGCCGTTCTGCGATCATCGCCTCATCGAATACGTCTACAACACTCCGTGGCCACTGAAGACCTTCGACGGCCGCGAGAAGAGCCTGCTGCGTCACGCCACGAAACATGTGCTCCCGCAATCGGTGGTCGATCGTGTGAAGAGCGGGTATCCCTTGACGCAGGACCCGGCGTACGCGACGAACCTGCAGCAGCTCGCGAAGGAGATCCTGGCTGAGATCAATTCGCCGCTGTTCGACCTGATCGACCGGACCTGGATGCAACAGCTGACAGCGCAGGATCCGATGCGGATGGATCCCGTCACCCGGGCGGGCCTGGATCGCGCGGTCGACATCTACACCTGGCTGGACCTGTACAAGCCGGAGCTGCAACTGGATTGAGCATGAATGAGGTCCTCGGCACGACGATGGCTGCCTGCGGACGACGGGTGCGCGCCAACGAATCACTCGGCGGGCTCCGCGTAGCATTCCCTGACCCCCACATCCATCGGGAAGCGGACGTCGGTGGCGCCGAACAGCAGACGGGTTGCCGCGTCCGCCGCGGCGAGGACATGCGCGGTGGCAGCGTCGGGGCGTGTGGTGTGCACCACCACCTCGTCGTGCTGGAAGAAGACGAGTTCGCCGTCGCCGGGATCGGCGGCCAGGCGGCGGCGCAGGTCGGCCAGCAGGCACAGCGCCCACTCCGACGCCGTGGCCTGCACGACGAAGTTACGGGTGAACCGGCCGCGGGCGTGGGGGTCGCCGCCGGACCACCACGAGTCGTCCGGCGGGGGACAGGCGCGTCCGAGCCAGGAATGGACCACCTCGCCGCGCTCACCGGCGCGGGCGGCGTCCTCGACGAGTTGCACCGCCACCGGAAAACGCTTGCGCAGCAACCCCAGAAGGGCGCGGGCCTCGCCGGCGGTGGCGCCGTAGAGGACGCCGAGGATCGCAACCTTCGCCTTCGCCCGATCGCCGCCGAACGCCTCCGCCGCGACGGGGGCGTACAGGTCGTCGGCGCCGGCCGCCGCCATCATGCGCGGATCGCCGGACATCGCGGCCAGGATCCGCGGCTCGAGCTGACCGGCGTCGGCGATCACGAAGGTGTGCCCCGCATCCGCGATCACGCTGGAGCGCAATGTCTTCGGAATCTGCAGCGCACCGCCGCCGCGACTGGCCCACCGCCCCGAGACCACGCCGCCCGGCACGTAGACGGGCCGGAAACGGTCGCCGCGCACCCAGGCGTCCAGCCACGTCCACCCGTTGGTGCTGTGCAGCTTGGCCAGGTCGCGGTAGCGCAACAACGGTTCGACGGCCGGGTGGTCGATCTCCCGCAGTAGGTACGCGCGGGTGGAGTGCAGTTCGATGCCCTCTCGCGCGAAGGCCGCGACCACCTCCGGCTGCGACGCCGGATTGACCCGGCGACCGAACGCCGCGCTCACGTCGTCGGCGACCGCGCGCAGGCGGTCCGGCAGCATGTCCTCCGGTACGCGCGGACCGAGCGCCTCCTCGAGCAGGGCCCGGTGCGCGGCCGCCGAGAACGGCAGGCCGTCGAAGCTCATCTCCGCCGCCGTCAGTCCGCCCGCGGACTCGGCGGCCACCAGCAGTCGCAGCCGCGGATCACCCTCGATCGCCTCGGCCTGCCGCCGGTGCCGTTCGACGATCACGTCCGGTGCGGTCCACGGGACGGCGTCGAACAGGCCCAGTCGATCGTCGACCGGGGTCTCGGCCACAGGGACGTACCGGCCGGCACGCGTCTCGAGCAGCGCGCCGGTGAGCGTCAGATCGTGGCACCGCTGCACCCGCACCCCCGCCGCCAGCAGCGGCGAGTACACCCGCGCGGTGTCCTCCCACACCCAGCGTGGGTGTTCGGCGGCCTCGATCTCGCGGACCGCGGCAGCAACGTCGTTCAGGCGCAGCGGCTGGCCCAGTGCCCGGCCGGACTCGTCCGTCCGGATCAGCGTGGCACCGTCGCCGTCGGGTACCAGCACCGTTCTCACGCAGACCAGTGTGCGGGACGGCACCGACACGATGGTGTCGGACCGCCGGGTTAACCTCGGCCGGACCAACAACCGAAGTCGGGCATAATGCCCATCGAGCCCACCCGATAGCAGGAGTGCCCCGGTGACCATCAACGACCTGCAGAACGAGTTCCACGGCCTCCCGGTTGTGGAGTTCCCCATCGATACCGACGCTGCCCCCGCCGTGCCCGGGCAGGGCCCGGTCGCCTGGCGGATCACCGTTCCCACGTACGAGGCGCCGATGGAGTGGCCGGAGGCGTTCGCCAAGTTCCGGGCCGCGGTCGATCCGTCGAGCGTGCAGGCGATCGTCGTCGGCGGCTGGTCCGACCCGTACGAGGAGAGCTCCGCCGACGTGGTGGCGGCGCTCGCCGCGGCGGCCGACGAGCTGCCGGCGCTGCGGGCCCTGTTCCTCGGCGACATGACCTTCGAGGACTGCGAGATCTCGTGGATCGTGCAGTCGGACGTCACGCCGCTGCTGACCGCGTTTCCTCGGCTGGAGCACCTGGGGGTCCGCGGCGGCACCCAACTGGAACTGACCCCGGTCCGGCACGAGAACCTGCGCAGCCTGGTGATCGAAACGGGCGGCCTGCCCGCCGACGTGGTCCGGGCCGTGGCCGCGTCGGATCTTCCGGCCCTGACCGACCTGGAATTGTGGCTGGGCACAGAGGAATACGGCGCCGACTCGACCGTCGAGGACCTCGCGCCCATCCTCACCGGCGAGAAGCTCCCCCGGTTGACGCGCCTCGCGCTGTCGAACAGCGAGTATCAGAACGACATCGCCGCCGCCGTCGCGACCGCTCCGATCGTTCCGCAGCTAGGTGCCCTGGATCTGTCCAAGGGCATCCTGCAGGACACGGGCGCCGAGGCGCTGGTCGCCGGGCAGTCGCTCACCCACCTCGAATCGCTGGACCTGCACCACAACTACCTGAGCGCCGGCATGCGGGAGCGTCTGCGGGCGGCACTCGAACCGTCCGGAGTGCAATTGAACCTCGACGGTGAGGATGCCGAGGAAGACGAGTACGACGGAACGATCTACCGGTCGGTCGCGGTCAGCGAATGACCCGTCCTCGACTGGCGGTCGTGGGCAATCCGGAGAACCGTCGCGTGACGATGCTGCTGGACGCCGCGGCCCGCTCCGGCATGCCCACCCCGCGGGTGGTGTCCTGGCGCGAGGTACTCACCGAGCGCGGGGCGCGGTTCGACGCCGACGAGTGGGTGCGTCTCGACTCGCCCGGCGAGGACCCCGATGTCGACGCACTGCTGCGCGGCGCCGGAGATCCGACGCGGATCGCCGACGGCCCGCGGTGGTACGCGTCGCTGCTCGCCGCGGTCGGCACGCTGCGCGGCGGGCGCCGGCTGACCGATCCGGACGACCTGGCCCTGCTGTTCGACAAGCGTCGGTGTCACGCTGTCCTTGCGAACAGTGATGTGCCGGTGCCGATTTCACCCACATCCGGCGGCGACGCGCCGGTGCCGCGGAGTTGGTCGGAGGTGCGCGAGTTGGCCGCGGCGGCCGGGCTGCGGCGGTTCTTCGTCAAGCCCGCGCACGGATCCTCCGCAGCCGGGGTGGTCGCCGTCGAGACCGCCTCCGGTGGTCGCGTGCAGGCGCGCAGCAGCGTGGAGATCGCGGCGGACGGTGTCTACAACTCGCTGCGGGTGCGCCGACTCACGGGCGAAGCCGAGGTCGGCGCCCTGATCGACGCTCTGGCCGGTGAACGCCTGCACATCGAGGCGTGGTTGCCGAAGCCGTCGCGGCAGGGTCGCGCCGCCGATCTGCGGGTGGTGGTGGTCGCCGGCCGGGCCACCCACGCGGTGCTCCGCACCAGCGCCCACCCGATGACCAACCTGCACCTGGGCGGGCAACGTGGCGACCTGGAGACCGCGCGGGCGGGTTTCGACGCCGCGGGATACGGCTGGGACAGCGCGCTCGCCGTCGCGGAACGGGCCGCCGCCTGCTTCCCGCGCACCCTGTGTGTCGGGGTGGATCTGCTGCCCGCCGCGAACTGGCGCGGTGCCGCGGTGGGTGAGGTGAACGCGTTCGGCGACCTGCTCCCGGGCCTGACCGGCCTTCCGGGCCGCGCCGACGGGCTCGACACCTACGCAGCGCAACTGGCGGCGATCGAAGGATGGGCCGATGCTGCAGCTGCCTGACATGAACACCGTCGTCGGCTCCGACGACATCCTGCTGATCACGCTCGACACCCTGCGCTACGACGTGGCCTGCGAACTCGCGGCGGCCGGTCGGATCCCGAACCTCGCGCGGCACCTGCCCGGTGGCCGGTGGGAGGAACGCCATGCCCCCGGTAGCTTCACCTACGCCTCGCACCAGGCGATGTTCGCCGGGTTCCTCCCGACACCGGTAGGGCAGGGGCCGCACCCGCGACTGTTCGCGGCCGAGTTCGGTGGCAGCGAGTCGACCGCGGACGGCACGTTCGTGTTCGCGGAGCCGAATCTCGTTGCGGGACTTGCCGCCGTCGGCTACCACACGGTGTGCATCGGCGGTGTCGGTTTCTTCAACCGTCGGGGTGCGTTGGGCTCGGTGCTGCCCGACATGTTCGACGAGGCGCACTGGTCACCCGAACTCGGGGTGACGTCGCCGACGTCGTTCGAGGCGCAGGTGGACGTCGCGGCACGGGTGGTGAACCGGCTTCCCGCCGAGCGCCGCCTGTTCCTGTTCGTCAACGTTTCCGCACTGCACCAACCGAACTGGTTCCACGCCGAGGGGGCCACCGCCGATCACGGCGACAGTCGCGAGACCCACGCGGCGGCGCTGGAGTACGTGGATCGGCACATCGGGCGGCTGTTCGCGGCAATGTCGAGCAGGCGTCGGTGTTTCGCGATCGTGTGCTCCGACCACGGCACCACGTACGGCGAGGACGGCTACACCGGGCACCGGCTGGGCCATCCCGCGGTGTGGACGGTGCCCTACGCCCACTTCTTCCTCGAGGGACCACGATGACCGCGATCGACCTGCCCCTGCCGATGTCGCCGGGTGTGGCGCCGACGGGATACGTTCCGCCGTACCAGAACTACGTGTACGCGTACCCGCACAAGACCGCATACCGGCCGCTGCGCCCGCGTCCCGCCCTGACCGAGCTGTGGGCGGGCGAACCGCAGGACGCACTGTCGCTGTATCTGCATGTGCCGTTCTGCGAGGTGCGCTGCGGATTCTGCAACCTCTTCACCCGCGTCGGCGCGCCGGGCGAGCTGACCACCCGATACCTCGACGCCCTCGAGCGGCAGGCCGAGGCGGTCCGCGAGGCCCTGGCACCGTCGGCCCGGTTCGCGACCGCGGCGTTCGGCGGCGGTACCCCCACCTACCTGACCGCGGCGGAACTGAACCGCCTGTGCGACATCGCCGAAGGCCTGGGCGCCGACCTGCGAGCCGTCCCCCTGTCGGTGGAGGCGTCCCCGGCGACGGCCACCGCCGACCGGCTCGCGGTACTGGCCGAGCGCGGCGTCACCCGGCTCAGCCTCGGCGTGCAGAGCTTCGACGACACCGAGGCCCGGGCGGCGGTCCGACCGCAGCGACGCGCGGACGTCGAGGCCGCCCTGCAGCGGATCCGCGACGCCGCGATCGAGGTCCTCAACATCGATCTGATCTACGGGATCGACGGCCAGACACCGGAATCCTGGGCCGCCTCCCTCGACGCCGCGCTGGCCTGGCGTCCCGAGGAGTTGTACCTGTACCCGCTGTACGTGCGGCCGCTGACGGGTCTGGCCCGCCGCGGCGCCGGTCCCGATCCGGAATGGGACGCGCACCGCCTGGACCTCTACCGCCGCGGCCGCGACCACCTGCTCGCGTCGGGCTACATCCAGGAGTCGATGCGCATGTTCCGCCGCGCCGACGCGCCCGATCTCGGTCCGAACGACTACGCCTGCCAGACCGACGGCATGATCGGACTCGGTTGTGGCGCAAGGTCGTACACCCGGGAGCTGCACTACTCCTTCGACTACGCGGTGGGCGCGCACGAGGTGCGTGCCATCATCGACGACTACGTGGCGGGCACCACCTCGGATTTCCGTCGCGCCGTGGTGGGCCACACGATGACCGAGGACGAGGCCCGACGCCGGCACCTGCTGCAGTCCGTCCTGCAGGCCACGGGAATGCCGTTGGCGGACTACCGTTCCCGATTCGGGGCCGACCCGCGCGAGCATTTCGGCGCCGAGCTGGACCGGTGGACCGAACGCGGATGGCTGCTCTCCGACGGTGGCCGACTGCGGCTGACCGAGCTGGGCCTGGCGTACTCCGACGCCCTCGGTCCGGAACTGTTCTCCCCCCAGGTGCGGGACGCGATGGCCGAGTACGAAGGCCGCTGACGGTGCTGACCATCCTGTACCGCGGACCGCTGGCGTCCTGCGACTACGACTGCCCGTACTGCCCGTTCGCCAAACGCCGGGACACCCCCGAGCAGTTGCGCGCCGACCGGGCCGCGCTCGAGCGCTTCTGCGCATGGGTGGAAGGCCAGGACCGGGAGCTGTCGATCCTGTTCACGCCGTGGGGTGAGGGCCTGGTCCGGTCCTGGTACCGGCGGGCCCTGGTGACGCTGTCCCGGCTGCCGCAGGTTCGCCGGGTGGCGATCCAGACCAACCTCAGCTGCCGCACCGGCTGGCTCGCCGACGCCGACCGCGACGCGGTCGCGTTGTGGTGCACGTACCACCCCGGCCAGACGCCCCACGACCGGTTCCTCACCAAGGCCACCGAACTGACCGCGCTCGGCGTGCGGTTCAGCGTGGGTGTCGTCGGACTACCTGAACATCTGGAGGCCGCCCGTCGGCTGCGCACCGAGCTGCCCGATTCGGTGTACCTGTGGGTCAACGCCGCCGAGGGGCACGAGTACACCGACGCCGACGCGGCCGACTGGATCGGGATCGACCCGCTCTTCGCGTTCAGCCGGCATCCGCATCCGACGCGGGGGCGCGCGTGCCGTACCGGGGACACGGTGGTGTCCGTCGACGGTGACGGCACCGTCCGGCGCTGCCATTTCGTCCCCGAGGAACTGGGCAACCTCTACGACGGCTCCTTCGAGCAGGCGCTGCGACCGCGGCCCTGTCCGCTGGACGTGTGCGACTGCCACATCGGGTACGTCCATGCCGAGCAGCTTCCGCTGTACGACGTCTTCGCCGGCGGTGTGCTGGAGCGGATCCCGTCCGAGGCGGTATGGCTGCCGCTCGCCTCGCTCGGCACCCCCGCAGATGGGCGCCGGTGAGCATAGCTGCAGCAGGGCCATGGCGCTCGCCGACAACGTGCTCACGGGACATTCGGCCGCCGGGGATCCGGCGTGCCGCGATGCGTGCATAAGTAGGCGGGATACGGGTATTCGAGCTCGAGGAAGGACCACACTGGTCGAGACGTTCGTCGCATGGCGGCGCTGCGGCGCTGATGTGCCGCGGCATCGGCGTGAGGGGTGATCGGATGCGCGTCCTGGTGTTCGGGGCAGGTGTCATCGGCAGCGTGTACGCCGGCAAGTTGCTGCAGGCAGGTCACGACGTATCGCTGCTGGCCCGTGGGCAACGCCTGGGCGAGCTGCGGAGCAACGGTCTGATCCTGGACGACCGCGGTGCCGACGGCAACCGAGTCGCGCTCGACGTCCGCTACACAGGTACGCCGGAGGGCGAGCGCTACGACCTCGTGCTGGTGGCGGTTCGCGCCGAGCAGCTCGTGGACACGCTGCCGGTGCTGGCCGCCATGGCCGACGGGACCGACGTGCTGTTCTTCGGCAACACTGCGGGCCGCGAGTCGGAAATCATCGCTGCACTTGGTGATCGAGTGTTCTTCGGTTTCCCCGCGGTCGGCGGGACGCGTACCGGCCCGGTCGTCGAGTACGTCATGATCGGCCGGCAGAAGACGATGCTCGGCGAGGCCAACGGCACCATCACACCGCGAATCCGACAGATCCGTGCCGAACTGAACCGTGCGGGCTTCTCCACCGCGATCAGTACCGACATAGCGGGCTGGCTCCTCGCGCACGCCGCGTTCGTTGTGCCTATCGCGTTCGCACTCTTCAGAGTCGGCACCGACCCGGCGCGACTCGCCGCCGATCGGCCGGTCTTGCGGCTGATGGTGCGGGCCACGCGGCAAGGATTCGCGGCGCTACGCGCAGGCGGGAACACCGAGATCCCAGCCAATCTGTCTGCGCTCTACCGAATGCCGAACGTGTTCGTGGTTTCGTACTGGCGGCGAGTGTTCGCCGGCCCGCGTGGCGAGCTCTGGTTCGCAGCGCACACCCGCGCCGCCTCCGACGAGATGCGGCTGCTGGTCGGCGGCTTGCTGACGGCCGTTCACAGCTCGGGTCGCGCGACGCCCGATCTCGACCTGCTCACCCGAGAATTGTCGTGACTCCATGCTCCGGATCGCTTGCCGCGGTGTCTACCCGGTCTGCCGACCGCCGGAGCCGCCCGGCACCCAGGAAGGGATCCAGGGTCCGGTGCCCTCACTCGGGTCCAGCACGCCGGAACGGCGGCCGGCCGGAGCGGGCTGCACGGCGCCTCAGGATCGGTCTCGCGCGCGCCCGTGATCACCGGTTCGGTACCGTTCTCTGTCGGCCCGCGACCGCGCGTTGTTCGACCGGCTCTGCACATTCGAACTGGGAGGTTCCCGTGGCTGGTGGTCTTGTGGCCCTGTTGGACGACGTCGCAGCGATCGCGAAAGCGGCCGCGGCGTCCATCGACGACATCGGCGCCGCGGCCGGCAAGGCCAGCATCAAGGCGGCCGGGGTGGTCGTCGACGACACCGCGGTCACGCCTCGCTACGTGCACGGTTTCTCGCCGCAGCGGGAGCTGCCGATCATCCGCAAGATCGCGATCGGGTCGATCCGCAACAAGCTCCTGATCATCCTGCCGGTGGCGATGATCCTGAGTCAGTTCCTGCCACAGGCCCTGCCCTATCTACTGATAGCCGGTGGCCTGTTCCTCTGCTACGAGGGCGCCGAGAAGGTCTACGAGGCGCTCACCGGTGGTCATCACGAGGACGAGGGCGCGGCGGAAGCGCTGAGCGGACCCGAACGCGAGAAGACGATGGTGAGCGGTGCGATCCGCACCGACCTGATCCTGTCCGCCGAGATCATGGTGATCTCCCTGTCCTCGGTCGAGGACGAACCGTTCTTCACCCGGCTGATGGTGCTCATCGTCGTCGCGATCCTCATCACCATCCTGGTGTACGGCGTCGTCGCCCTGATCGTGAAGATGGACGACGTGGGCCTCGCGCTTGCGGGGCGCAAGTCGTCCGTCAGCCAGCGGATCGGCCGAGGCCTCGTGGCCGCGATGCCGAAGGTGATGGCGGTGCTCACCGTCGTCGGAATCGCCGCGATGCTCTGGGTCGGCGGCCACATCCTGATCGTCAACGTCGGCGAGGCCGGATTCCACTGGCCGGCCGATCGCCTCCATGACCTCGAACACTGGTTCGGCGACCTCGTGCACGGCGGCTTCGGCGGCGTCCTGTCCTGGACCGCGGGCACCGTGGCGTCCGCCCTCGTCGGACTCGTCGTCGGCGCGCTCGTCGTCCTGATCGAGCACCTGATTCCGAAGCGGAAGAAGAGCGCGGCGCACTGACGGAATTGCGGCTCTAGTTGGCCGGTTCCTCGGCGTTCGCGTCGGTCACCGCCGGGTAGCGCCGGGCCAGGTTCTTCTCGGTGGAGGCGCCCGGCGCCCAGGAGGCGATCCAGGGTCCGGTGCCCTCGGACGGATCCAGCACGCCGGCCTCGAGCCAGGTGTACTCGCCGCCGAGGACGTCGCGGGCGATCCGGTGATCGGTGTCGTCGGTGTTCTCCCACAGCGCCGCGAACAGTCGGTCGACGCGCAGCCGGGACTGCCGGCAGAAGGCGTCGGCCAGGTCGGTGGCTGTCGCGCCCCGGGCGGGATCCTCGGTGCGGTCCATCTCGGCGCGCACGCACGCCGCCGACATCGCGAACAGTTCGGCGCCGATATCGACGATCCGGCCGAGGAAGGCCTGATGCTTCTCCATGCCGGCCTGCCAGCGCGCCATGCCGTAGAACGTGGACCGTGCCAGCTTGCGGGCGCTGCGCTCGACGAACCGCAGATGTGTAGCCAGCGCACCGAATTCGCTGTAGGAGTTGGGCAGCTGCCCCTTGCCCGAGACCAGGTGCGGCAGCCACTTGGCATAGAAGCCGCTGGCGCCGAGGGCCGCCTTGGCCTTGTGCTGCAGGTCGGCCTTGGGGTCGGCCAGGTCGCCGGCAGCGGTCAGGTGCGCATCGACGGCCTCGCGGGCGATGAGCAGTCGCATGATCTCGCTCGAGCCCTCGAAGATCCGGTTGATGCGCAGGTCCCGCATCAACTGCTCGACCGGCACCGCGCGTTCACCGCGCGCGGCGAGCGACGCGGCGGTCTCGTAGCCGCGCCCACCGCGGATCTGGATGAGGTCGTCGGCCATGCGGCAGGCCATCTCGCTGGCCCACAACTTGGCCAGCGCGGCCTCGATACGGATGTCGTTGCGGGCCTCGTCGGCCATCTGGCCGGACAGCTCCAGCACCGCCTCGAGCGCGAACGTGGTGGCCGCGATGAACGAGATCTTCGCGGCGACCGCGCCGTGCTCGCCGACCGGTCTACCCCACTGCACTCGCTCCGCGGACCACTCGCGCGCGATCTTGAGCGACCACTTGCCGGCCGCCGTGCACATCGCGGGAATCGCCAGCCGGCCGGCGTTCAGAGTGGTCAACGCGATCTTGAGGCCGTCGCCCTCGCGCCCGATCAGATTCCGGGCCGGGACCCGGACCTGGTGCAGTCGGGTGACGCCGTTCTCGATTCCGCGCAGACCCATGAAGGCGTTGCGGCGTTCGACGGTGATGCCGGGCGAGTCCGCTTCCACCACGAACGCGCTGATACCGCCGTGATGACTGCCCGGCTCGCCGGGGTGGCGCCCCTCGCTGCGCGGCACCCGTGCCATCACCACCAGCAGTTCGGCCACCACACCATTGGTGGTCCACAGCTTGACACCGTCGAGTATGTAGGCGGAGCCGTCCTCGGTCGGTGTCGCGGTCGACGCCATCCGGGCCGGATCCGAGCCGACGTCGGGTTCGGTCAGCAGGAACGCCGAGATCGCGCCCTTCGCGCAGCGCGGCAGGAACTCCGCCTTCTGTGCGGGGGTGCCGGCCAGCTTCAGCGGTTCCGGCACTCCGATCGACTGGTGCGCGGACAGCAGCGCACCGAGGCTCGGGTGCACCGACGACACCACCATGAGGGCGCGGTTGTAGGCCACCTGGGACAGGCCGAGCCCGCCGTATTCGGTGGGGACCTTGAGTCCGAAGCAGCCGAGTTCGGTCAGGCCCGCGACGTACTCGTCGGGGATCTGGGACTCGCGCTCGATCACCGACCCGTCGAGGTCGCGGCAGTACTCCTCGAGTTCGGCGATGAACGCTTCGGTCCGCGCCGTGTCGGCGGCGCCGGGCCTGGGGAAGGGATGCACCAGATCGAGCCGGAATCGCCCGAGGAACAGTTCCTTGGCGAAGGAGGGCTTGTCCCAGCCGCTCTCCCGGGACTCTTCGGCTAGTTCTCGTGCCTGTTCTTCCGTGACCTGGGTCGGTGTCACCATGATCTGCCTCCTAGACGAGAGCGATCGGAGAACCTGTCCACAAAGCTACTGACAAAGCTACTGGCGAGTATTCCCCTCGGCGGGCGCCGGCGAAAGGGATCACCTCGCGCGGGTGAGGTGGACGGGCCTGCCCGCGCCTACCGTCGGCGCTGCACGCCCACGAATCCACGCCCACCAGGAGGCACAGGTGAACGACTCAAGTGACGCCCTCGCGCAGGCTCTCGCAGGGGTCGGCATGCCGGACCGGGTCCAGACCCCGATCGGCACGTTCGAGTTCTTCGACGGGGTGCCCCTGCCCGAGACCACGAAGAGTCTGTACGACGGGCTCGACTTCCTGCGGGGCGTCGAGGTGTTCCTGGGCGCGGTTCCCGGAGCCTCGCTCGTCGCGATGCGGCGGGGGTTCCGCAGCGTGGGCATCGACGGCCTGGGCACGATCGCCTACACCGAGCCGCGAGCCAACTCGGGCAGCTTGTTCCTGACTCCCAACACCGAGACCACCTACGCCACGATGTTCCTCGATCTGCGCGACGGCCCCGTCGTCGTCGAGCCGCCCACCGACTCGCTGTGCGTGGTGGACGACTTCTGGTTCCGCTACGTCGCGGACATGGGCATCGCCGGGCCGGACCGGGGCAAGGGCGGCAAGTACCTCTTCCTTCCGCCCGGCTACCAGGGCGAGGAACCCGACGGCTACTTCGTCTACCGGACCCCCACCTTCACCAACTGGGCGATCTTCCGCGCGCTCGGCGGGGTCGAGTCCGTCAAGCAGACCCGCGTCTACCGGCTCGCCGACGCCGCGAACCCGCCGGAGATGGCTTTCGTCAACATCGCCGACGAAAAGTTCAACACCGTGCATGCGAACGACTTCTCCTTCTTCGAGGAGATCGACGAACTGGTTCAGGAGGAGCCCGCGGAGGCACTCGATCCCGAACGGGCCGGCCAGCTTGCGGCGATCGGCATCCGGCACGGGAGCCCCTTCACCCCGGACCAGCGACTCCGCGGCATCCTGGACGCTGCCGCGAGAACCGCCGCCGGCATCAGCCGGGCACTGGTGTACTTCCCGCGCGACCCGGAGAGCTTTCTGCACCCCGGCTCCTCGTGGAAGCAGGCGTTCGTCGGCGGCAGCTACGAGTTCCTGCGCGACCACGCCCGGCTGCTCGACGCCCGAACCCAGTTCCACTACTTCGCCACCGTGATCACGCCGGCGATGGCGCACGCCCAGGTGGGGGCCGGGTCCGCGTACACCTACACGGCCGAGGACGCCCACGGCGCGATCCTCGACGGCGGCAAGACCTACCGTCTCACCCTCCCGCCGAACCCGCCCGCGAAGAACTTCTGGTCGGTCGACGTGTACGACACCCAGACGCGGTCGCTGATCCAGACCGACAATCCCTATCCGAGCGTCATGAGTCTGACCGGCACCGTCGTGCCCGAGGAGGACGGTTCGTTCGTGCTGTGGTTCGGGCCGAATCCGCCGCCCGGCCGGGAGACGAACTGGATCCGCACGCTCCCCGACAAGAGCTGGTTCCCGGTGCTCCGGCTGTACGGGCCCCTGCAGCCGTGGTTCGACGGGGCGTGGGCCCCGAGCGAGATCGTGGAGGCCGCGCCGGGACGGGGCTGAGCAGGCCCGGTGCCCGACTTCCCACCCGGCTCGTCCATTCGGCGGGGTGCGAGAATCGGTGCCCGGGAGGTAATAACCATCATGGTCAGCTCGGCGAGGCCGCCGGCGTACACGATGCGCCAATTGTTCGTCTTCGTGGCCGTCGCCGAGACCGGCACCATCCGCGCCGCCGCCGATCGGCTGCACGTCTCGCAGTCCGCGGTGTCCCTCGCGATCACCGAACTGGAACGGGCACTCAAGTCGCAGTTGTGTGTGCGCCGGCGTGCGCACGGCGTGCAGCTCACCCCCACCGGCGAACGGGTCCTGATGCGGGCGAAGGCGCTGCTCGAGCAGGCCGGTGACCTTGCCGCGGAGGCGTCGGGCGCCACGGGTGTGCTCACCGGTCCGCTCGCGATCGGCTGCTACTCGTCACTGGGGCCGACGCTGCTGCCACGGCTGCTGTACGAGTTCAACCAGCTCCATCCGGGGGTCACCGTCGACTTCGTCGAGGACACCCAGGACCGGCTCGAACAACGCCTGGTCTCGGGGGAGCTGGACCTCGCGATCGTCTACGACCTGGACCTGTCGCCCGCGCTGCGTCGCGCCCGGATGGACACCCGGCAGCCCGCGATCCTGCTGCCCGCCGACCACCGCCTCGCCGACGCCCCGGTCGTCGAGCTGGCCGAACTCGCCGACGAGCCGATGGTGCTGCTCGACGCCCCGCCCAGCTCGTTCCACGCGCTGCAGATGTGCAGCCATGCCGGGTTCACCCCACGCGTGCGGTTCCGGCCGAAGAACTTCGAGACCGCCCGCGCGCTGGTGGGGCGCGGCTTCGGCTGGACGCTGCTGATCCAGCGGCCCCAGCTCGACGTCACGTACGAGGGTCTCGGTGTGGTGGTGCGGCCCGAGGTGGAGCCGCCGGTGCCGGAGGTGGACATCCTGCTGGTGTGGTCGCAGGACGCGCTGCTCAGCCGGGCCGCCCGCGCGTTCGTCGAGTTCGCCGAGGCCGACTGATCGGCGTCACCCACCCATAACCACAGGTTTTGTGGGTATTCACCCCGACTTCTTGCGCTTTTCACGCGATGTGATCCAGGTCAAGATGTCCTGCAGGCCGCTTCGTCGGCGCGCGTGCGGGTGGTTCCTTCCCTGCGCTTCCAGATGTGAAAGGCACCGAACTCATGACGGCAACCATGACGGCGACCCCGCCGCAGGTGCTGCACCGCAAGGCCCGCAAGGCCGCGCTGGGCAGCTTCGTCGGCACCGCGATCGAGTGGTACGACTTCTTCATCTACGGCACCGCTGCCGCCCTGGTACTCGGTCACCAGTTCTTCCCGAACTCGTCGGATCTGGCCGGCACGCTGGCCTCGTTCGCGACCCTCGCCGTCGGATTCATCGCGCGCCCCATCGGTGGCGTCGTCATGGGCCACTTCGGTGACCGCGTGGGACGCAAGTCGATGCTCGTCATCTCGCTGCTGCTCATGGGCTTCGCGACCGTCGGCATCGGTGTGCTCCCCAACTACGACGCGATCGGCGTCTTCGCCCCCATCCTGCTGGTGACGCTGCGCTTCATCCAGGGTCTCGGCGTGGGCGGCGAGTGGGGCGGCGCGGTCCTGGTCGCCACCGAGAACGCCCCCGAGGGCCGCAAGGGCCTCTATGGCGCCGCACCCCAGATCGGTGTGCCGGCCGGCGTCCTCGTGGCAAACCTCGTGTACCTGCCGCTGACCGCGTTCATGAGCGACGAGACGTTCAAGGCGTGGGGCTGGCGCATCCCGTTCCTGCTCAGTGCCGTCCTCGTCCTGGTCGCGATGTGGATCCGCCTCGGCCTCGAGGAGAGCAGCGAGTTCCAGGAGTCCAAGGATTCCAAGGACGACGGCAAGCCCGACAAGCTGCCCATCGTCGAGGTCCTCACCAAGCACTGGAAGACCGTCCTGCTGGCCGGCGGCACGTTCATCGCCACCAACGGCATCGCCTACGCGTACATGGTCTACGTCCTCAAGTACGGCGAGTCCGAACTCGGCTTCAGCAAGACCACGATGCTGTTCCTGCTGATCAGCTCGTGCCCATTCTGGATGGCCGGCATGGCGTTCAGCGCGTGGAAGTCCGATACCCTGGGCCGGCGGACGGTCTACGTCCGCAGCTCGATCGCGCTGGTGATCGCCGCCGCCGTCTTCTTCCCGCTGATGGACACCGCCGTGCTGCCGGTGATGGTCGTCGCGATGATCGCGCTCGGCTTCACCCTCGGCTGCTGCGCCGGCCCGCAGTCCGCGCTGTTCGCCGAGCTGTTCCCCCCGGCGATCCGCTACTCGGGCGCCTCCCTCGGCTACCAGATCGGCGCCATCCTCGGCGGCGGCCTCGCCCCGATCATCGCCACCGCGCTGTACGCGAGCTTCGAGACATCGCTCGCGATCACCGGCTACTTCGTGCTGATCGCCCTGATCAGCCTCGCCAGCATCCTGCTGCTGAAGGTGCCCGGTACCCAGTCCTCCCGTCCGTCCCCGCAGGAAGTTGTGTAGACCATGTCGACCTACTACCAGCCCCCGAAGTACCCGGCCTCGAACTTCGAGTCCATGACCGCCGCCGACGAGACCCTCCCGGTCGTCATCGTCGGCGCCGGACCCGTCGGCATGGCCGTCGCCCTCGGCCTGGCCCAGCGCGGCATCCCCGTCACGATCCTCGAAGCGGCCGACCAGGTGTCGTTCGGCAGCCGCGCCATCTGCATCTCCCGCCACAGCCTCGAGGCCGCTGCGCGCCTCGGCTTCGGCGCCGAGCTCGAGAAGATCGTGCTGCCGTGGGTCGGCGGTCGCAGCTTCTACCGCGACCGGCAGGTGCTGCACTTCCAGATGCGCAACGCCGACCACGACGTCCGGCCGCCGATGATCAACGTCTCGCAGTCCGAGTTCGAGCAGATCATGGTCGACACGCTCGAGGCGAACCCGCTCATCACGCTGCACTGGTCCGCGAGCATCGCGGGCGTGCTCCGCGCCGACGACGAGGTGACCCTCGAGATCGACACCGCGTTCGGCAAGCGCCATCTGCGCGCCCGCTGGGTCGTGGCCGCCGACGGTGGCCGCAGCCGGATGCGCGAGCTCGCCGGTCTCCGCATGCAGGGCAACAACTACGACGGCCGCTACGTGATCGCCGACATCCACTGGGAATCGGAACTGCCGGCCGAGCGCATGGTCTGGTTCGATCCACCGAGCAACCCGGGCTCGACGATCATCATGCACAAGCAGCCCATGAACATCTGGCGCATCGACTACCAGCTCGACCCGTCGGAGGACGCCGAGCTCGAGACGCAGGAAGACCGGATCCGCGACCGGATCACCCGGCACCTGGAGTGGCTGCAGAACGACCTGCCGTGGACGCTCGAGTGGCACGGCTTCTACAGCGCCCGCGCGCTCGCGCTGCAGGACTTCACGCACGGCCGCATCCTGTTCGCCGGCGACGCGGCGCACCTGGTGCCGATCTTCGGTGTGCGCGGCCTCAACTCGGGCATGGAGGACGCCGAGACCCTCGCGTGGCAGCTGGCCGCCGTGATCCACGGAAACGCCACTCCCGAACTCCTGCAGGCGTACTCGGTGGAGCGGCACGACGCGTGGCGGCAGAACGTCGCCAACGCCGGCAAGAGCACGCTCATCATGTCGCCCGGCAGCCACGGCTACCAGACGACGCGCGACGCGATCCTCGCGCTGTCGGTGAC
The DNA here is from genome assembly GCF_003350365.1 of Rhodococcus sp. AG1013. Lineage (NCBI taxonomy): Bacteria > Bacillati > Actinomycetota > Actinomycetes > Mycobacteriales > Nocardiaceae > Rhodococcus > Rhodococcus sp. AG1013. The sequence goes on along the minus strand of NZ_QQAT01000018.1, from coordinate 97,055 downwards.
CCGCCCCGAGTTCAGCCACCTGATCAACCCGCGCCAGTCCAGCGCCACCAACGCGCGGATCTCGCCGCTCACGTGGCCCACCCCGGCCGACGCCGACGGAGTCGCCGCCGGTGATCCCGTCGAGGACCGCCGGGTGCAGACCGCGGACGGCACCGAGACGTCGCTGAACATCCTGCGCGGCACCGGTTTCGCGGTCCTCGGCGTGCATGTCGACGCCGCGGCGCTGGCCGCCGCCACCGCGACCCTGGCCGGTGCGCTGGCACCGGAGTCGGTGCGCGCGATCCTGATCGGCTCGGATACCCCCGAGGAATCCGCCGTGTCGGTTGCGGTGGTTCCCGACGCCGACGGACAGACCGTCGCCGCGCTCGGTGCCCGCGACGGCGAGGTGTTCGTGATCCGTCCCGACGGCGTGCTGCTGTGCCGCGTCGACGGTGTCGGACGGATCGACGACGTCGTGCGCCACCTGAGCCTGGGGAGCGCCCCGGCCGGTGCGTCGGCTGCCGTCGACAACGGGCCCGCGATCGACCCGGCCGAGTTGCGCCGCGAGAACGTGTGGATGGGCCTGTCCGACGCGCTCGACCAGGTGGGCGAGAACGACCGCGAGGGCTTCCTGACCCGCCTCGCGCTGGTGCTCGGTTCGCAGGTGGGGCAGCGCGAGTTCGAGGAGGCCATCGCGGCCGCCACCGATCCGTCGCTGACCGTGCCCGCCGACGAGAACGCGGATGCCGCCGTCGGTGCCTGAGCAAGTCTCCGAATCCAGCGCCGTCCGGCAGCAGCCGGCGGCGCTGGATTCGTCTGCGTGGGGTGTGGTGGTGATCGCGCTGCTCGCAGGCGTGCTCGCCGCGAGCCAGGTCGGCAAGGTCATCGTCGCGTTGCCGACGGTGCGCGACGACCTCGGCATGAGCCTGACCGCGGCCGGGGTGCTCCTGTCGTCGTACACGTTCGTGGGCGCGCTGCTCGGCAGTGCCGCAGGCGGATTCGTCGACCGTTGGGGCAGACGCCGCATGCTGACGCTCGCGCTGACCGTGCTCGCGGCCGGAGCGCTGCTCGGCGCGGTCTCCCCGTCCACCCCGGTACTGCTGTTCTCCCGGATCCTCGAGGGCCTGGGGTTCATGGGCGTCGCGGTGTCGGCGCCGGCACTGATCGCCTCGGCCGCGGCGGCGGAGCATCGCCGACTGGCGCTGGGCATGTGGGGGATCTACATGCCGCTGGGCCAGTTCGTGGCGATCGTCGCCGGACCGTGGGTGATCGGCGCGATCGGCTGGCGCGGGCTGTGGGGCGTCAACGCGGCCGCCCTGGTGGTGTGTGCGGTGCTGGTACTCGCCGTCGTACCGAAGACGTCCAGTGGTGAGTCTTCGTCCGGTGCCGACCCGGAGTCGAAACCGTCACGCGTGTGGCGCAATTCGACCGCCATGCTGATCGCGCTCGCCTTCGGAACCTACTCGCTGCAGTACCTCGCGGTGATCGGCTTCCTGCCCACGATGTACGCCGCCGGCGGTCGGTCCGACGGCTCGGCCGCGGTGCTCACGGCGCTGGTGGTGCTGGGCAACATCGTCGGCAACATCGGTGCCGGGGTGCTGCTGCATCGCGGAGTGCGCCCCGGATCGTTGATCGCCGTCGCGGCCACCTCCATGGGCGCCGCCTCCGTCGTGATCTACGCGGGATGGGCGCCGTTCGGCCTGTCCTACGCTGCGGCAGTGGCTTTCGCGCTCCTCGGCGGCCTGCTGCCGGCCGCGGTGTTCGCGGCGGTACCCGGCGCGGCCCGGAGTCCGCGCGAGATCGGGCCCGTCAACGGCCTGGTGGTGCAGGTGTCCAACGCGGGGTCGATCATCGGTCCGCCGCTGGTTGCGGCCGTCGCGACCCACACGGGCGGCTGGTCGCTGAGCCCGCTGGTGCTCAGCAGTGTCGCCGCGGTGTGTCTGATCGCGGGACTTGCGGTGCGGGCCAGGGGCTCTCGCTGACCCGCACCGGATCTCTCAACGCAGCAGCAGTGCTGAGAGCCGTCGTGCCGCGGCCATGACGGCCTCGCCCAGCCTCTGTTCCTCGGACGAGTCGAACACCGAGACGCCGATGCTGACGAGGTCGTCCGGCCGACGATTGGGCAGCGCGGCCGAGATGCCGGTGACCGAGTGGGTCACCTCGCCGGACGTCACCGCGAATCCGCGTTGGCGCGCACGCGTGACCTCCAGGCGTTCCCCTTCCCGTGGCGGCATCGCCGCGAGCATGGCCAGGCCCGCAGAGCCGCGGTTCATCGGATCGACCTGACCCGCCTGGAATCCGACGTGGGCGCGTGAATTGCGCGGCTCGACGACCATGAGGGCGCGGACCTGGTCCTCGCCGTCCCGGACCGCGAGGTGCGCGGTGGCCTCGACGGCGTCCGCGAGTTCCTCGAGAATCGGCCGCGCCAGCTCGCGCAGATCCTGCTCCACCGAACTCGCCAGCGAGACGAGCCCCGAGCCCAGCAGGATGCGCTTGTTCGCGGTGCGCCGGCACAGGCGGTGTGCCTCGAGGGTGCGCACGAGCCGGTCCGCGACGGTTCGGTGCACGCCGATTCCGTCGGCGATCTCGGTGACCGTCAGCCCGTACTTGTGCTGCGTGAGCAGCTCGAGGATCTCGAGCCCGTTGTGCAGCGTCTTCGACATCCGTGAATCGAGCTGGACACCGCTGGTCGTTCCCGGGGTTTCGCTCGTTTTCTCATCGGATCGGACCGATGCCATGAATCCCTCCCTTGACGTGTGTGAGGTGAGCCACCTACGCTTCACCTTAATCGCACTACGCGTTCGATTATCGCACACATTGGTAGACGGTGCAATCCCCGAACAGGGGACTGCCGAAGGAGTTCGTGTCATGAGCGGAACTGGCAACGGTGAGGTCGGTGCAGTGGCTTTCGTGGAGATCCACCAGCTGTACGGCCGGCAGAGCCACCTCATCGACGAGGGGTTCGCGGCGGAGTGGGCGGCCACGTTCACCGAGACGGGCGAGTTCCACTCGCCCAGCTACCCCGCGCCGGTCGTCGGTACCGCGGCGCTCACCGAGTTCGCCCGGGCGTTCTTCACGGCCGCGTCGACGGCGGGCGAAGCCCACCGCCACGTGCTCACCAACATCCTCATCGACCGGATCGGCGAGGACGAACTCGCGGTCCGTGCCTACCTGCAGATCATCGCGACGCGGATCGGCGGGGACTCCCGCCTGGTGCGGTTCACCACCGTCACCGACCGGGTGGTGCGTGCGGGCGGGCAGTGGCGTATCGCGCGTCGCGCCGTCCGAAGGGACGACAGCGGCGGCAGCGGTGCCGGCGGCGACACAGCAGCCTGACCGTTCGGTTCGAACATCAGGGGCGCCCGCGCCTCGAAATCTTTTTGTAGACATTTGCTTTGGAGGATCCAGACATCATGACCGAGAACGCCGATACCCAGAACCCCGGACGCACCGACGCCACGCAGATGCTGGCGCTGTACCCGGAGATGGCGGGCAAGGTCGCAGTCGTCACCGGTGCGGCCCGCGGAATGGGCGCCGCCTTCGCGGCCGGTCTGGCCACGCGCGGCGTGAACGTCGTCGGCGCCGACATCAACGAAGATCAGATGACGGCCACCGCGCAGGAGATCAACGACGAGCTGGCCGCGAAGGCGCTGGCCGACAAGCCGGGTCGCGTCGTCGGTGCCCGCATCGACGTCACGAAGGCCGACGAGCACGAGGCCCTCGCGCAGATCGCGCTGAAGGAGTTCGGGCGCATCGACTTCTGGATCAACAACGCGGGCATCTTCCCGTTCGCACTGGTCGAGGAGATCACACCCGAGCAGATCGCGGCGACGCTCGACGTCAACGTCGAGGGCGTGCTGTTCGGCGCCCAGGCCGCGGCGCGGCACATGGAGGTCGGCGGCGCGATCGTCAACATGTCGTCGGTGTCCGCGTTGCGCATCCGCCGCGGCCGCGGTGCCTACTGCACGTCCAAGGCCGCCGTCGCGCACCTCACCGAGTCGCTCGCGGTGGAACTCGGCGACAAGGGCATTCGCGTCAACGCGATCGCACCCGGCTACATCGACACCGAGATGACCCGCTGGGTCCGCGAGGATCCCGCCGCGCTCGCGCACGCCCTGAACGTGGTGCCGCTGCACCGCCTCGGCTCGCCGGAAGAGGTCTTCGGACCGCTGCTGTTCCTGCTCTCGGACAGCGCCCGCTACGTCACCGGTCACTCCATCGCCGTCGACGGTGGCTCGCGCCATGTCTGATGCAGGGTCGATGGGTCATTCCGCAGGCTCCACTCCTGCCACGTACCCGGGCGTCGTCCTCGTCACCGGCGCCGCCGCCGGCATGGGTGCCAACCACGCCAGGGCGCTGGCCGCGCGGGGCTCGCACGTCTGCCTCGCCGACGTCGCCGACACCTCCGCGGTGCTGGCCGAGATCGAGGCCGCCGGCGGCAGCGCGTCGGCGCACCATCTCGACGTCGCCGACCCCGCGGCCTGGACGCGGGTGATCGACGAGATCCGCTCCGGCAAGGGCGAACTCGGCGGTCTGGTCAACAACGCCGGCATCAGCCGTCGGCTCGAGTTCATGGACACCCCGGACGACATCTGGGAGCTGACCATGCGAATCAACCTGTTCGGCCCGTTCTACGGCATGAAGGCCGCCGCCCCGCTGATGCGGGACAGCGGCGGCGGATCGATCGTGAACATCTCGTCGATCTCCGGTCAGGTCGGCTACTTCTCGCCCGCGTACGCGTCGAGCAAGTGGGGGCTGACGGGACTGTCGAAGTCGGCGTCCGGGCAGTTCGCGAAGTGGGGTATCCGGGTCAACTCGGTGCACCCTGGCCTGGTCGGCACCGCTCTCGTCGGGGGAGCGGATGCCTTCATCGAGGCGTCGCTGCAGAGCATTCCGGCCGGCCGTATGGGCACGGTCGACGAGATCACGGACGCGGTGCTGTTCCTGCTGTCCGACCGATCCACGTACATGAACGGCAGCGAGGTGACGGTGGACGGCGGCCTGGTCTCCAACGGGCTGTACCACCGGATCCTCGAAGAATCGGGAGGTGTCCTCTCATGAGTGAAGACAACTGGGACGTCGTCGTGATCGGCGGCGGCGGAGCAGGACTCGCGGCGGCGGTGTCCGCGTCCGAGCAGGGCGCGTCGGTGCTGCTGTTCGAGTCCGAATCCGAACTGGGTGGTTCCACGCAGTTGTCGGCCGGTCTGTTCACCGCGGCCGGGACCAGCGTCCAGCGCGGCCTCGGCATCGAGGACACGGCGGAGAAGTTCTTCCAGCACTACATGGACCTCAACCACTGGATGCTCAAGCCGGGCCTGGTCCGCGCGTTCTGCGAGCACGCGGGCCCGACGCTCGAGTGGCTGATCGATCTGGGTGTGGAGATCCCGGCGCGGGAGTCCGCCAACGCCCACATGCCCGGCCTGTGCCAGGCCGGCGTCGAGGACGTCTGGCGTGGTCACGTGCCGAAGGATCAGGGCTACGGGCTGGTCCAGGTGCTCGACAAGGCCCGCCGCGAGCACGGCATCGAGGCGATCCTGAACACCCGCGTCCAGTCGCTGATCGTCGAGGACGACCGCGTGGTCGGTGTGGTCGCGGACGACATCGAGGTCCGGGCGGGCGCGGTGGTGATCGCGACCGGCGGGTTTGCGCAGAACCCGGAGCTGGTCGGGCGCTTCTACCCGATCGCGAACCGGGCCGGACAGTCGCTGTTCGTGGTGGCCGCACCCGGCAGCCGGGGCGATCACCTGCAGTTCGGCGAGCAGGTGTCCGCGGCCGTCACCGGCGAGGGCTGGGGACTGATGCTGCCCACCGCGTACTTCCAGCGGTTCCACCACTGGCAGTCGGGATTCCCGCCGAAGTCGCGGATCTACGTCAACGGCCACGGTCGACGCTTCATGGACGAGGACGCGTCGTACGCGGTCTCGACCGGCATCATCGACGCGCAGGAGGGCGGTGCGTGGGCCGTCTTCGACGAAAAGGCGCGCGTGAATCTGCCTGGGGGATATACTGATTGGATTCCGGAGCGGGTTCTCGACGAGGCCGACTCCGGGCGCACGCTCCGGGCCGACTCCCTCGCGGAACTCGCCGGGGCGATGGACGTGCCGGCCGATGCCCTCGAGGCGGCCGTCTCGCGGTGGAACGAGCAACTCCCGAACGGCGTCGACGACGATTTCCTGCGTCATCGCACGCTCGCGAACAAGGGCTCGACCGCACACCCGGACCCGATCGACGAGGGTCCGTTCTACGCCGTTCGGATGCTTCCCGCGGAGCTCGTGTGCACACACGCGGGCGTGGAGATCGACAGCGACGCCGCTGTCCTCGATCAGACGGGTCGACCGATCGACGGGCTGTACGCCGCGGGGGAGGCCGGGGCCGGAATTCTCGGACTCCGGTACGTGGGCGGCGGAAACGCCGTGGCCAACGCCCTCACCATGGGCAGACTCGCCGGTATCAACGCGGCGCGAACCGCCCGCGGCGAGTCGGAGACGTCCACGGCAATGACAACTGCAGGAATCTGACACCGGTCAAGCGTGTTGCACACCAGAGACTTTCAAAGGACCCCCCATGCCTGTAAACGACACTGCGGAGCACGAGGTTCGTAGCTCCGAGCCCGCCCGAGGACCCGACCCCGTGCAGGCCAAGCCCCCGCAGTCCACCGTCAAGGTGGTTCGTGCCGCGATCGTGGGCACCGTCGTCGAGTACTACGACTTCGGTATCTACGGCTACATGGCGACGATCATCGCGTCGCTGTTCTTCGTCTCGGAGAACGACACCGCCGCGCTGCTCGGCACGTTCGCGACGTTCGCGGTCGCGTTCTTCCTGCGGGTGCCCGGTGGCATCTTCTTCGGCCACATCGGTGACAAGTACGGCCGCAAGAACGCCCTGTCCTGGACCATCCTGCTGATGGTCGTCGCGACGGCGGCGATGGGCCTCATGCCCACCTACGTCACCCTCGGTGTGTGGGCGACCGCGATCCTGGTGTTGGCGCGTTGCCTGCAGGGCTTCGCGGCCGGCGGCGAGCTGGGCGGCGCCAATGCGTTCGTGTCGGAGTCCGCGCCGGCGAAGTGGCGCGCCTTCCAGACGTCGATGGTCAACTCGGGTACCTACATCGGTTCGCTCGTCGCGTCCCTGACCGCGCTGGCGCTCACCTCGGTGTTCACCCACGACCAGATCCTGTCGTGGGCGTGGCGTATCCCGTTCCTGCTCTCCGTCGTCATCGGCGTGGTCGGCATCTGGATCCGGAACCACATGGAGGACACCCCGCAGTTCAAGGAGCTCGAGGACAAGGGCGAGACGGCGAAGGTGCCCGTCAAGGAGCTGCTCACCACCTCCGGTGGCTCGCTCGTGAAGATCATCTTCCTGGGTGCGCTCATCACCGGCGGCTACTACATCGCCTCCGTGTACGCGGCCACCTACCTGCAGAAGGCCGGCGGGCAGTCGTCCACCGTCGCGTTCCTGTCCACGTCGCTGGCGCTGGTCCTCGGTGTCATCACGCTGCCGATCGCGGGCTACCTGGCCGACCGCTACGGCCGCAAGCCGGTGCTGTTCACCGGCACCGTCGCCGCGGTCGTGCTGGGCGTCCCGATGTTCATGCTCATGGCGGGCGGCAGCATCTGGCAGGCGGTCGTCGGCCAGTCGGTGCTGTTCATCGCGGTGTCGGTGGTCAACGGTGCGTCGTACGTGACGTACGTCGAGATGCTCAAGGCGTCGGTCCGCTACAGCGGTCTCGCCCTGGGCAACAACATCACCAACATGGCCCTCGGTGGTACGGCCCCGTTCATCGCGACGTGGCTGATCGACGTCACCGGCAACAACCTGGCGCCGGCCTTCTACTTCGTGTTCTGCGCGCTGCTCACCCTCGGTGCGATCTTCTTCGTCAAGGAGACCAAGGGCATCGAACTGCGGGTCGACTAGACAGACGACCGACCACGGGCCCTGCCGACAACGACGTCGGCGGGGCCCGCTGGTGAATCCGACAGGAGAACCAATGTCATTGCTCGACAAGCAGGAGATCACCGAGGTCCTGTACCGCTACGCGCGGGCGGTGGACCGCAAGGACTTCGAGCGGGTGGCCGACTGCTACTTCCCCGACGCTATCGACAACCACGGCGGCTACATCGGCACCGTCGACGGCCTGATCGAGGACATGAAGTCCCGGCACGCGACGATCGACTCGTCGATGCACTACATCACCAACGTGCTGATCGACCTCGACGGCGATGCGGCGCACGTCGAGTCGTACTGCCTGTGCTACCTGCGCCAGGCCCCCGAGACCCCCGAGACCCCGGGGGCGCCGCAGGCCCGCGCAACCATCAAGTGCCGCTACGTCGACCGCTTCGAGCGGCGCGACGGACAGTGGCGCATCGCGGACCGCATCGTGGTGTTCGACGAGTCCGTGACCGAGGTGATCGACGACGGCCTGGACCCCTCCTGGGTCCGATCCCGTCGCTCGTTCGAGGATCCGGTCTTCACCGGCAAGCCCTGACCGGCAACGAGTTCGGATCCGACACGGCAACGCCGGCACCCCGTCTGCGGGGTGCCGGCGTCGCCACGGACGGTGTCAGCTCACTTCAGCTCGGAGAGCACGGCCTCGATGCTGGTGATCATCGCGACCGGCGCCTCGAACATCGCGTAGTGGCCCGCGTTCGCGAGGACGTCCAGCTCGCACTGCGGCAGCTGCGTCATCCAGGTGGCCTTCATCGTCTCGGCGCCCAGCGCCGGATCATGCTCGCCGACAATCGTCTTGACCGGGATGGACGTCAGCGGCAGCTCCGCGGCGAAGTCGGCCCCGGCCCAGGAACGCAGGTACGCACCGAATGCCGGGCGGGTGGTGAAGTCCACCGAGAACTGCGTCATCTGCCGCAGCCACGTCGCGGACTGCCGGTTACCGGTGGTGAAGTCGAGGATCGCGTACCGGTTGCCGTCCTCGTTCTCGGCGCCGCCGAACAGTGCCGCGGTGTCGTCGTCGAACGGCACGCCCGACGCGGGAACGGGGCTGACGCCGATCACCGCCGTGACCCGGTCGGGGGCGTCGGCGAGCACGCGCAGCGCGGCGGCGCCGCCCATCGAGTGCCCGATGAGGGCGAAGCGGTCCCAGCCCAGCTCGTCGGCCAGCGCGAGGGTGTCCGCGGAGATCTCCTCGAGCGTGAACTCGCCCGCCTCGTCGCGTCGCGCGCCGTAGCCGCGGTAGTCGATCAGGGCGTAGGTGTACGCGTCGGTGTCGATCAACTCGGGCAGCATGCCCCAGCCCTCGGACGTGCCGAACCAGCCGTGCAGCGCGATCACCTTCACGGGGCCGTGTCCGACCAGCTTGTGAGCGATGGTCATTCGACTTCTCCTGTCTGTAGCGGTGTGACGAACGGGCCGGGCCCCGGCCCCGACCCCTGTCGGGATCGGGGCCGGGGCCCGGATGTCTAGGTCGGCGTCACCGACCGATTCTCATCGGTCACGCGACCTCGTCGAGATCCACGCCCTTGGTCTCGCGGCTGAACAACAGCGCGATCACCGTGATCGCCATCGTGATCACCAGGTAGCCGATAACCATACCGACGCCGTAGTTGTCGATCAGCCAGACCGCGATGAACGGGGCCGGCGCGCCGGCGATGATCGACGAGCCCTGGAACACCAGCGACGAACCGGCGTAGCGGTAGCGCGTCGGGAACAGCTCGGTGATCCAGGCGGCCTCCGGGCCGGCGAGCATGCCGTGGAAGAACGCGCCCACGCACACACCCAGCCACAGCATCGGCAGGCTCTCGAGCTGGACCAGCCAGAAGAACACCGGTGCCCACACCACGAGGATGATCGCGGGGACGAGCATCGCCTTCCGGCGGCCGATGCGGTCGGACCACGCGCCGCCGCCGATCATGCCGACGAACTGGAACAGCGACGCGAACGTGACGGCCATGATGATGGCGCCGCGGTGGAAGTCGAAGTACGTCGTGGCGTAGGCGATGACGAACACGGTGTAGACGTAGAACGCGATGTTCTCGCCCAGACGCATGCCGAGCCCGATCAGGACGGCGCGCGGACGGCGCAGCGCCTCGAGGATGCTCGAACGCTCGTCGGCCTGCGGGGCCTTGGCGGCCTGCTCCTGCGCGGCCTTGAAGACCGGGGACTCCTCGACACCGCGACGCACCCAGAAGCCGACGATCAGCAGCGGGATCGCGAACAGGAAGGCCACACGCCAGCCCCACTGGTCGAACGCGTCGTCCGTGAGGAAGAAGCCGAGGACCGAGACGACGACGGTCGCGAGGACCGTGCCCATCGGGGCACCGGCCTGCGGCCAGGACGCCCAGAAGCCACGCTTCTTCGGTTCGCCGTACTCGCTGACCAGCAGCACCGCGGCGCCGAACTCGCCACCGAGCGCGAAGCCCTGGATCATACGCAGCACGACGAGTGCGACCGTGGCCCAGATGCCGATCTGGTCGTAGGTCGGCAGCAGGCCGATCGCGGCCGTCGCGGTGCCCAGCATGATGAACGTCGTGACGAGCATCGGCTTCCGGCCGAACTTGTCGCCGAGATGGCCGAAGACGATGCCGCCCAACGGGCGGGCGATGAAACCGAGGCCCTGGGTCGCCAGCGCCAGCAGCAGCTTCGCGACGCCGTCGTCGCCGGGGAAGAACAGCGGGCCGAGGACGGTCGCGGCGAGGATGCCGTAGATCGCGAAGTCGTACCACTCGAGCACGGCACCGGCCATGCTGCCGGTGAGGACGCGCTTGAAGCTCGACTTGGGCGGCTGGTCGCTACGAGCCGGGCCGGCCGGCGCAGAGACTGTCGGTGATCCCATTACGGATCCTTTCGGGTGCTGAAGAAGAGGGGGAGGTGGGTCAGAGCGCGAGGCTGATCTTGGTGCCGCATGCGCGAGAGCAGCAGGTCATCATCGACTTGTTCTGAGCCCGTTCGGTTTTGGTGAGCACCATGTCGCGGTGATCCACCTCGCCGTCGAGGACGGGGGCTTCGCACGATCCGCACAGCCCCTCCTCGCAGTCGCTCTGGATGTCGATGTTCGACGCACGCAGGGCGTCGAGCACCGTCTGGTCGGCGGCGACCTGGAGGGTCAAACCCGAGTCACGCAGTTCGACCTCGAACGCGTGCTCGTTGGCCGGGTCGAGCTTGGCCAGATTGGATGTGAAGTGTTCGACGTGCAGGGAGTCCTCGAGCCAGTGGGCGCTGGCCTCGTCGAGCGCGGTGAGCAGGCGTTCCGGTCCACACGAGTAGATCTGGGTACCGTCGACCGGGACGTCGAGCAGGGCGGGGATGTCGAGGCGGTTGCCGGTGGAGCTCGCGTGCACCGTGGTGCGGTCGCCGTGATCGGCCATCAGCCGGTCGAGCAGCGCCATCGTGGAGCGATCGCGCCCGCAGTAGTGGATCTCGTAGTCTTTGCCGGTGGCCTTGGCATGGTCGGCCATCGCGATGATCGGCGTGATGCCGATGCCGCCCGCGACGAAGATGTAGCGCTCGGCGTCGGGGTCGAGCTTGAAGTGGTTGCGCGGTCCGCGCATCTTCAGCGTGTGGCCGGCCTCGAGGGTGCGGTGCACGTAGCGCGACCCGCCGCGGCTCTCGGGTTCCTCGAGCACCGCGATCTCGTACGTGGACAGGTCGTTCGGATCGCCGCACAGCGAGTACTGCCGGGACAGGTCGCCGAGGTCGATGTCGATGTGCGAACCCGGGGTCCACTTCGGCAGCGCCTTGCCCGACGGATCCGACAGGGTCACGCGCACGACGCCGTCGGCGGCCGGGGTGATCGCGTCGACGGTCACGGTCCGGGAGATGTTGGTCTTGGACGGTTCACCGATCTTCACCGGCTGGCGGTTGTCGAGGATCGACGGATCGGTGCGCTCCGGGTTCTTCTCCGGATCCCACTGCACCAGAACATGGTCCGGTCCACGGAACGACGTGTTGGGCAGGTAGGTGAACTCCTGGTCCGGGACGAGCTCCATGTGCGGCAGGCGCTTGGTGAACTCCTCGAGGAAGATCTGCATCTCCATGCGGGCGAGGTTCTTGCCCATGCACTGGTGGCTGCCGTACCCGAACGTCAGGTGGTCGCTGGAGTTCTCGCGGCGGATGTCGAAGTCGTCGGCATTGTCGAAGTGGCGCTCGTCGTGGTTCGCGGACGAGGTGACGATCAGCAGCTTCGAACCCTCGGGGATGTCGATGCCCCCGATCGTGGTGTCGGCGGTGACCAGGCGGCGCCAGGCGGCGACCGAACCGGAGTGGCGCAGGCACTCCTCGACGGCGTTGGGGATCAGGCTCGGATCGGCGCAGATCTCCTCCCATACGCTGCGGTTCTCGAGCAGCAGGCGGAACGCGTTCGCCGAGGCGTTCGCCGTGGTCTCGTGTGCCGCAACGATTCCCGCCATCATCATCGAGTGCAGGTAGGAGTCGGTGACGACGTCCGGCAGCTCCTTCTGCATGCGGATGCCGAACGGCATCCAGCCGTGGCCCGACGGATCCTTGCGCATCTTCTCGAGTACCTGGCCGGCGTACTGCCAGAACTTGCCGACCGCCTCGGCGACCGCGACCTGCTCCTCGGGTGCGGGCCGGCCCCACGTGTTGACCGTGTGCGCGATCGAGTAGCTGCGCAGCTCGTCCATGTCCTCCTCGGGCACGCCGAGGAAGTGCAGCGCGACGGTGAGCGGGACCTCCCACAGCATCTCGTCGACGAGGTCGGCCCGACCGGTCTCGATGAACCGGTCCACGTACTCGCGGGTGAGGCGGCGGACCATCGGTTCGTGGTGGACCAGTTCCTTGGGGGTGAACGGATCCATCAGGACTCGGCGGCGCGGCATGTGCGCGGGTTCGTCCTCGTTCACCATGGTGCGCGACATCGCGTAGTCGTACTTGGCGAGCGTCGCCGTCGCCTCGTCGGAGACGGGGGTGATCTTCTCGAGCGCGATCGAGGGCGAGAACAGGATGTTGTCGCGGAACACGGCCTTGACGTCCTCGTACCGGGTGACGACCCAGTAGCCGGTTTCGGGGCTGAAGAACACCGGCTCCTCGTCGCGCGACCAGCGCAGCGACGCCGCAGGGTCCACCTGGTACGGGCCCGTGAACGGGTCGAAGGCGGCGGCATTCGCGGAAACCGGGCACCCGGTGTTGGACATGGCCGCAGCGCGGCCGGCGTTCTGCAGGGCTGTGTGGTCGATCGGGCACACGCTCATGACTGGCATCTCCGTCTGTCTGAAAACTGCGCTCATCTGCGAAGTTACTAATAGCGCACATCGTGTATCGGTGAGCGAACTCCGCACAGAGTAAGTGCGGTCACATTCGGGGTCAAGTAGGCCTCAAATAACGACGCGAGTGGTCTGTTCTGTGGTAGGGCGAGCGACCCCGGAATCGCCGGTCGCGGGGGGTACGCGACCCCGCCCCCGTTCGCGATTTGCGCACTTGGCGGTCTCGGGAGGGCCTGCGTCGGACCGATAAGTGCGCGAAACGCGCGGGTGCGGGGTGGGTGGGGGCCGGAAGGCCCCGGCGGTCAGGCGCCTCGGACGCTGATGCGGGTCTCGATCTCGCGCGCGGTGCGCTTCACCGCGGCGGCGGCGCCGTCGGTGTCGAGGCCGTCGATCGCGACGACGCCGACGCTGCGTTCCAGGCCGGTGCTCGACCCGAAGCCCGGGGGCAGCGCGATGCCCGACGCGATGCCCACCGCGCCGTGTTCGAGCTGGCCGCGGGTGAGGCTGTAGCCGTCGGCGCGGGCCTGACGCACCGGGTCGGGGTCGTTCGACTGCTCGGGACGCAGCGCGAGGATCGCGATACCCGCGGCGCCCTTGTCGAGGGGGTGGCTGCTGCCGACGCGGTACCCGACCCGCAGCAGCGTGCCCTCCGGTTCGGCCACCATGATCACGACGCAGTTCTGCCCCTGAGCTGCGGAGACGAACGCCGTGGCCTTGGTCTCGTTCGCGAGGGCGTACAGCAGGGGTTGCACGTCGCCGGAGAACTGCGGTTCGAAGCGGGACGCGAGGATCGCGGCACCGACGCCGAGCCGGATGCGTCCGTCGTCGGTGCGTGTGACCAGCGAGTGCGCCTCGAGCGTCGCGACGATGCGGTAGCAGATGGCCCGGTGGACATCGAGTTCCTTGGCCAGGTCGGCCACCGAGATGCCGGCCTGCGACTGGGCGACGACGTCGAGCGCGCGCAGCCCACGATCGAGGGTCTGCAGCGTGCTCATATCCGTCCTGTCCGGGGGTCGTCGGGCCTGTCGTGCGGGCTCGACCCCGTGCTCCGGGGCCTTTGCGCCGACTTTACGGGTCAGGTGGTCGAACGCGGTGGACCCGATCCACGGGGTGGGCACTCGGTCAGGGAAGCGCTGATCAAATAGTTAACAGATATACTAATTTGGTGAGGATTCGACGACTGTCGCAGCTGACGGCGACGACTGCCCGCCGCGATAGGGTGACCGCATGAGCGGGGATGACGGGCGGAACGGCCGGGCTGCGGGGGACGCTGCGGAGCCGGAGGCCGGCGATCTCGACTTCTGGTCGTTCATCGATCTCGCGAATCGGCGCCTGAGCACCGAGTACGGTTCCACCCATCAACTCGCCACGCAGGTTTTACTCACCCTCAACCGGGCCGCGAATGTGGTGACGTACGACCTCGAGTCGTCGGTGCACCGTCCGCGCGGGTTGTCGTGGTCGACCTTCCGCCTGCTGTTCGTGACGTGGCTGGCCGGTCCGATCGAACCCAAGAGCGCCGCCAAGCTCACCGGCATGAGCCGCGCCGCCGTATCGAATCTGACGAAGACCCTGGTGGCGAGCGGTCTGCTCGATCGGTCCCCGGACGAGCACGACGGCCGCTCGGTCCAGCTCTCGCTCACCGAGAAGGGTCGCGCCGAGATGGCCGCCACCTACCGCGAGCACAACGAACGCGAATACGCATGGGCGAGCGTTCTCACCGAGGCTGAGCAGCACATTCTCGTGATGCTGCTCGACAAGCTGATCACCAATCGCAGCCAGTTCGACGTTCGCGGACGCAACTGACACACGCGCGTCACCCCCCACTCCCTTCGCGATTCGCGCACTTATCGGTGTCCGCGACGCCGTCCCGGGGCCGATAAGTGCGCAAATCGCGGGGGAGGGGGTACTCGGGGGGAGCGGGGATACCGGGGATACCGAGACGAGACCGCTCGTGTGGTTGCGCTCACGCACCGAAACTAGTTAATCTGTTTACTAACCTCGGAGCGAGCCGGCGGCGGTGATCGATACCGCGCTGCTGTTCCACCGAAGGTGACGACCACAGCCCGGGCAGCGATCCGGGCGCGAGCACTCAGGAGGCCGGTCATGGCGTTCTACCGACAGCTCGGCAACATTCCGCCGAAGCGTCACACCCAGCACCGGGACGAGAACGGCCAGCTCTACTTCGAGGAGCTGATGGGCGAGGAGGGCTTCTCCTCGGACTCCTCGCTGCTCTACCACCGCCACATCCCGTCGGCCATCGTCGATGCGACCGTGTGGGAGCTGCGCGACCAGGGCACCACCCCGAACCACCCGCTCAAGCCGCGGCACCTCAAGCTCCACGACCTCTTCCCCGAGGAGATCTGGGCCGAGACCGACGTGGTCACCGGGCGCCGGCTGATCCTCGGCAACGCCGACGTGCGGCTGTCGTACGTGGTCGCGGCCAAGGAGTCGCCGCTGTACCGCAACTCGTTCGGCGACGAGATGGTGTACGTCGAGTCCGGCGAGGCGATCGTCGAGACCGTCTTCGGTGCGCTGCACGCGCGCCAGGGCGACTACGTCCTGATCCCGATGTCGACCACGCACCGCTGGGTGCCGCAGGGTCCGGAGCCGTTGCGCGCGTACGCAATCGAGGCCAACAGCCACATCGTTCCGCCCAAGCGCTACCTGTCCAAGTACGGGCAGCTGCTCGAGCACGCCCCGTTCTGCGAACGTGACCTGCACGGACCGACCGAGCCGATGGTCGCCGAGGGCACGGACGTCGAGGTGCTCGTGAAGCACCGCGCCGGTGGCGAGATCGTCGGCACCCGCATGGTGTACCCGAACCACCCGTTCGACGTCGTCGGCTGGGACGGTTGCCTGTACCCGTACACGTTCAACATCTCCGACTACGAGCCCATCACGGGCCGCGTGCACCAGCCGCCGCCGGCGCACCAGGCGTTCGAGGGCAACAACTTCGTCATCTGTAACTTTGTGCCGCGCAAGGTCGATTACCACCCGCTGGCGATCCCGGTGCCGTACTACCACTCGAACGTGGACTCCGACGAGATCATGTTCTACTGCGGTGGCGACTACGAGGCCCGCAAGGGTTCGGGCATCGGCCAGGGGTCGATCTCGATCCACCCCGGCGGCCACGCCCACGGCCCGCAGCCGGGCGCGTACGAGCGCAGCATCGGCGTCGAGTTCTTCGACGAGCTCGCGGTCATGGTCGACACGTTCCGTCCGCTCGAGCTCGGTGAGGGCGCCCTCGCGTGCGAGGACGAGGCCTACCCCTGGTCCTGGTCCGGACGGGGGCCCGGCAAGTGACGATCTCTCCGCTGCTGGCAGGGTTGTGCGACGACGCGGCGCTGTTCCCTCCGGGGAATGCGCCGATGGACGCCGCGGTGCCCGCCCACCTCGCGCACGAGCGCAGTGACCACGCTGCACTGGTGGGGCCGTTCGTCTTTCCGGCCCCGCGGCTCGGCGAGCTACCGTCGATCCTCGGCGAGAAGGCTGCCGGGCAGGACGGCGAGCTCGCGCTGAGCCTCACCGTGCCCGGCGGCACCGACGCCGTCCCCGCCGCGCTCGAGCAGTTGCGCGCCATCGACGGCGCGAAGCTGGTCGCGATGGAGATCGCCGTGCCCGAGGGACAGTCCGCGGCCGCACTGCTCGCGGCGCTCGACGAGATCGCCGCCATCGCACCGGGTGTCGACATCTTCGTCGAGGTTCCGCGCGACGACCGCCGCGCCGAGATCCTGGCCGGCCTGGCCGGCACGCAGTACGCCGCGAAGTTCCGCACCGGCGGTGTCGTCGCGACCGCGTACCCGGACGAGGCCGAACTGGCCGCGGCCATCCGCACCGTGGCGACGTCGGGCGTGCGCTTCAAGGCGACCGCCGGACTGCACCACGCGGTACGGAACACGGACCCCGACACGGGATTCGAGCAGCACGGCTTCCTCAACGTCATGCTGGCGACCCATCGGGCCGCCGCCGGTGCGAGCGTCGAGGAGATCGCCGCGACGCTCGCCGAGCGTGACGGTGCACGTGTGGCAGCCGACCTGGACGGGCTGTCGGCCGAGGACGTGGACGCGCTGCGCGCGCGCTTCCTGTCCTTCGGCACCTGCAGCATCAGTGACCCGCTGACCGAACTGGTCGGCCTCGGCCTGGTGCCCCAATCATCCACCGGGCCCTCCGCGCCTACGGGTCCGGTGGATTTCACCTCGATCGACGAAGGACCCCTCGCATGACCGTCATCTCGATTCCTGCCGATTCCCTGTTCGGTCTCGACAACCTGCCCTACGGCGTGTTCTCGACCGCCGATACGGACCCGCGGGTCGGTGTGCGCGTCGGCGACAGCGTCGTCGACCTCGCGAAGGCACTCGGCGACGACACCTTCGCCCAGCCGACCCTCAACGCGTTCATGGCCCAGGGCCGGGACCGTTGGGTCGCGGTGCGCGCGCAGATCACCGAACTGGTGTCCGGCGAGATCGCCGACGACGCCGTCCTCTCGGTCGACGCCGTCACGATGCACCTGCCGATCGCGGTCGCCGACTACGTCGACTTCTACGCGTCGGAGAACCACGCGACCAACCTGGGCAAGCTGTTCCGCCCGGATTCGGCTGCGCTGATGCCGAACTGGAAGCACCTGCCGGTCGGCTACCACGGCCGCTCGAGCACCGTCGTGGTGTCGGGTGTCGACATCGTGCGTCCGTGCGGTCAGCGCAAGGCTCCCGCCGATGCCGCGCCGTCGTTCGGTCCGTCGATCCGCCTCGACATCGAGGCCGAGATGGGCTTCATCGTCGGTGTGGGTTCGCCGCTGGGTTCCTCGATCACCCCGGACCAGTTCGCCGAGCACTGCTTCGGCGCCGTGATCCTCAACGACTGGACGGCCCGCGACATCCAGGTGTGGGAGTACGTCCCGCTGGGCCCGAACCTCGGCAAGAGCTTCGCGACGTCCATCTCCCCGTGGGTCGTTCCGCTGCTGGCGCTCGAGGCCGCCCGCGTCGACACCCCGGTCCAGGATCCGACGCCGCTGCCGTACCTGCAGGGCGAGGAGAAGTGGGGCCTGGACATCGATCTCGAGGTCGAGTGGAACGGCGACGTCGTGTCCCGTCCGCCCTACGCCCAGATGTACTGGTCGCCCGCACAGATGCTGGCGCACACCACCATCAACGGTGCCGCCGCGAGCACGGGTGACCTGTTCGGTTCCGGCACCATCTCGGGTCCCGAGAAGGATCAACGAGGCGCCTTCATCGAGTTGACCTGGGGCGGAGCCGAACCCGTCGAGGTTGCCGGCGAGCAGCGCACGTTCATCCAGGACGGCGACGAGATCTCGATCTCCGCGACCGCGCCCGGCGCGAACGGCGGACGCATCGGTTTCGGCGAGGTCCGTGCTCGTATTCTGCCCGCCATCGGTGATGCCCGATGAGCAAGGTCTTCGCAACGGCAGCCGAGGCCGTCGCCGACATCGTCGACGGATCTTCGCTCGCGGTCGGTGGATTCGGTCTGTGCGGCATCCCGACCGAGCTGATCGCCGGTCTCGCCGACCGCGGTGTCACGGGACTCGAGGTGTTCTCCAACAACTGCGGCGTGGACGACCACGGTCTGGGAATCCTGTTGTCCGCCGGTCAGATCCGGCGCGTGACCGCGTCGTATGTCGGTGAGAACAAGGAGTTCGCGCGGCAGTACCTGTCGGGTGAGCTCGAGGTGGAGCTGACGCCGCAGGGCACGCTCGCCGAGCGTCTGCGCGCCGGCGGCGCCGGGATCCCCGCGTTCTTCACGCCGGCCGGTGTGGGCACCCCGGTGTCCGAGGGCGGTCTGCCGTGGCGCTACAACGCCGACGGCTCGGTGGCGATCGCGTCGCCGCCGAAGGAGACGCGCACGTTCGGTGGCAGGACGTACGTGCTCGAGGAGTCCATCGTCGCGGACTACGCGCTGGTACACGCCGAGATCGGTGACACCGAGGGCAATCTCGTGTTCAACAAGACCGCGATGAACTTCAACCCGTTGGCCGCGATGGCCGGCCGGACCACCATCGTGCAGGTCGAGAAGCTGGTCGAGCCGGGCCAACTCGATCCCGCACAGGTTCACCTGCCGGGCGTGTTCGTCCAGCGGGTGGTGCATACGGGTCTGCAGGACAAGCGAATCGAGAAGCGGACGGTGTCGGCATGAGCTGGTCACGTGAGCAGATGGCCGCGCGCGCCGCGGCCGAGATGATCGACGGCGAGTACGTCAACCTGGGGATCGGCCTGCCGACCTTGATCCCCAACTACCTCCCCGAAGGGGTGAAGGTGGTTCTCCACTCGGAGAACGGCATCCTGGGCACCGGTCCCTACCCGACCGAGGACAAGGTCGATCCCGACCTGATCAACGCGGGCAAAGAGACAGTAACGGTGAACCCGGGTGCGGCGTTCTTCGATTCGGCGTTGTCGTTCGGCATGATTCGCGGTGGACACATCGACACCGCGGTCCTCGGTGGCATGCAGGTCTCCCGGAACGGGGACCTGGCCAACTGGATGGTGCCGGGCAAGATGGTCAAGGGTATGGGCGGCGCCATGGATCTGGTGCACGGTGCCCGGCGCGTCATCGTGGTCATGGAACACACCGACCGCGATGGCGGCGCCAAGATCGTCGACCAGTGCTCGTTGCCGTTGACCGGTCAGGCGGTGGTGCAGCGCATCATCACCAACCTCGCGGTCATCGACGTCGCGGACGGCACGTTGGTGCTGCGTGAACTCGCACCCGATGTCACCGTCGAAGAGGTGCAGGAGAAGACCGGCGCCGCGCTGGTCGTGGAACTGGCCGAAGACGCCGCCTAGCACCCCCGATCGCCCGTCCGGCCCGAACCCCCCCTCGGGCCGGACGGGTTCTCCTCAGCGCGGGGCGACGGCCTCGGCGATGAACGCGGCGGCGCGTGCGAACTCCAACTCCATGTCGAAGACGGTGTCCTGACGCCAGTAGCGGATCGTGGTCACGTACACGGCGGTCACCATCTGCGAGAGGAAGCGCAGCGGGTAGTCCTGTCGGACCTCGCCCTTGTCGATGCCGGCCTCGAGAATCCGGCCGAACGCGACGATGAACCGTTCGGTGCGGGCAGAGCTGATCGCGGGTGTCGCGAGGTCCCGATCGAGCTCCCGGGTGGTCGCCCGGAAGTACTGCTCGAGCGTCACGGCGGCCTCGACGACGTCGTTGAAGAGCGAGTGGATTCGTTCGGCGGTGGTGAGATCCCGGGCCAACAGATCGTCGATTATCCCCGGCAGCTTGTCCATGTGTCCCTGGTGCAGCGCCGACAGCACCGCGTCCTTGCTGTCGAAGTAGTTGAAGAACGTTCCGCGGGACACGTGTGCCGCCATCGCGATGTCGTCGATGGTGGTCCGATCGAAGCCCTGTTGCGTGAACAGTGCCCGTCCCGCCTCGATCAATCGGCCTCGTGTCTGCCGCTTCCGTTCCTCACGGCGTGTGATGATTTCCCGGTCATCCATCATCGCTGTCCCCCGCGTCCCCACCTCGACTGGTTGATCGACAAGTCCCGACATTCGAGAATCTACCGGTCGGATGGTTTTCGTGGACAAACTTCGCGAATCCGACATGCGTGTTGCTCAGTCTCGCGGGACGAGCGACTCCGCCGCGTAGCTCGCGGCCTTCCGGAATCCGTCGGTGAGGTCGAACTCGGGGTCCTGGCGCCAGTACCGGATGGTGGAGACGTAGACGGCGGCGATCATCTGTGCGAGGAACCGCGGTGGGTAGTCCGTTCGGACCTCGCCGCGAGCCAGGCCCGGTTCCAGGATGCGCAGGATCTCGTCGTTGAAACGCTCCGTCCGCCCGACGCTGATCTCCGGTGTCGCGAGGTCTCGTTCGAGTTCGCCCGTCACCGCGCGCAGGTACCCCGGAAGTTGCTCGGTGGCGGCGACGAAGTCCTCGAACAGGCCGTGGATGCGTTGCTCGGTCGTCAGATCCCGAGCGAGCAGATCGGAGATGACGGCGGACAGCAGATCCATGTGCCGGGTGTGGAGTCCGGCCAGCATCACGTCCTTGCCTGGGAAGTAGTTGAAGAACGTCGCTCGGGAGACGCCCGCGGCATCGGCGATCTCCTCGACGGTCGTGTCGATCACCCCGCGCACGGCGAACAGGGTGCTCGCGGCGTCGAGGAGACGTTCGCGCGTCTCGTGTTTGTTCCGCTCGCGGCGGGACATCTTCTGGTCCTGATTCATCGACTTCCGTGACCCCGCTGTCCGCTGTTGCTCCACTTCGACCCTATCTGCCTGCGGCTTCGGTCCACGGCAACCGCTCCGTGCCGTCGTACGACCGCCCGGTTTCGAATATCGCCGAATCGTCCTCCAAAATCTAGACCCACATCTATCTTTAGCTTCGAGTCCAAGTTTGTGAGCGGAGGTGGTCGGGGTGGACGGAACGCCGACGGTGTCGTGGGAGCGGAAGGGGTCGGTGCTGGTCGTGCGCATCGAGCGCGAGAGCCGGCGCAACGCGATCGATCGTGAGACGGCGATGGGGCTGGAAGCGGCGTTCGACCTTCTCGACGACGACCCCGAGCTCTGGGCCGGCGTCCTGACCGGTACCCCGACCGTGTTCTCGGCGGGCACCGACATCAGGGAGCGCGCAGACCTGCGGATGCCGCGGGGCGGCGAGTACGGACTGATCCGTCGGGTGCGGAGCAAGCCGCTGATCGCCGCGGTGGAGGGGTACGCGCTCGGAGGCGGGTTCGAACTCGCGCTGGCCTGCGACCTGATCGTCGCCTCGGCTGCCGCGCGCTTCGGTCTCCCCGAGGTGAGACGGGGCCTCGTCGCGAGCTCCGGTGCGCTGTTCCGCGCCCCACGCGCGCTGCCGGTGAACGTCGCTCGCGAGCTGCTGATCACCGGCCGGATGCTCGACGCGCAGCGGGCGTATCACTTGGGCGTGGTCAATGCCGTCACCGAACCCGGTGCGGCACTGCGGGAGGCGCTCGTGATGGCGGACGAGATCTGCGACGCGTCTCCCGTTGCGGTCCGCGAGAGCCTGCGGGCCGTCCAGGCGCTCGGCGCGGCGGCGGACGTGCAGGGGTGGGCGGTGACCGAGGGGCGCTGGGGTTTCTCGGAAGAGGCAACGATGACGCAGCGCCGGGGTAAGACCATCGCGATGAGCGGCGAGGAGGTGGCCGAGTTCCTCGCGAACGAGCGGACGTGCCGGGTCGCGACCACAGCGCCGGACGGGCACCCCCACGTGGCTCCGCTCTGGTTCGTGTGGGACGGAGAATCCCTGTGGCTCAACTCGATCGTGCGCAGCAGGCGCTGGTCCGATCTGCGTCGTGATCCGCGGGTCGCGGTCGTGATCGATGCAGGCGAGCAGTTCCACGAACTGCGCGGCGTGGAGATCAGCGGTGTCGCGGAGATGGTGGGCGAGGTTCCGCGAACCGCCACGCCCGACAGCCGGGTTGCGGCCGCGGAACTGCTGTTCGCGCGCAAATGCATGGGTGGCGATCACTTCACGGCCGACGGCCGGCACGCGTGGCTGCGGATCGCGGCCGACGAGGTGGTCAGCTGGGACTTCCGGAAGAACGCTGCGCTGCAGCAGTGGTCACGCTAGGGGTCCGCCCCTGGTCGGCGATGCTCCCTCCCGGCTATTGACACGTGTCAAATAACTATTGACACGTGTCAATTCCGCGCTTAGCGTGTGAGCCACCTCACGATCTTCGGGGTGAGCGCCTACATTCGGCGCTCTCCGCGTCCCCGCGCAGCAGATCGACATCGAACGGAGCACGATGGCCAACCCCACGACATGCATCATCGGAGCCGGCATCAGCGGTCTGACGGCCGGCAAGATGCTCACCGACTACGACATCCCCTACGAGTGCTTCGAGAGCTCGGATCGGATCGGCGGCAACTGGGCGTTCGGAAACCCGAACGGCCACTCGAGCGCCTACCGGTCCCTGCACATCGACACGTCCAAGAAGCGCCTGTCGTTCAAGGACTTTCCGATGCCGGAGGAGCTTCCCGACTTTCCGCACCACACCGACATCAAGCGGTACCTCGACGACTACGCGTCGGCGTTCTCGCTGCTCGACCGGATCCGATTCGAGAACGGCGTCGAGCACGCGGAGCGCCTGCCCGGCGGGGGATGGGAGATCCTCACCCAGGACGGGGAGAGCCGCCGCTTCGACTTCCTGGTGGTCGCCAACGGTCACCACTGGGATCCGCGCCTGCCGGACTTCCCGGGAGAGTTCACCGGCGAGTCCATCCACTCGCACGCGTACATCGACCCGGAGACTCCGCTGCACCTGCGGGACAAGCGCATCCTGATCGTCGGCATCGGCAACAGCGCCGCCGACATCGCGGTCGAACTGTCTCAGCGTTCGCAGCGCAACAAGGTGACGCTGTCCACCCGGTCCGGGGCGTGGATCGTGCCGAAGTACGCGTTCGGCGTGCCCGCCGACACGCTGATCCAGACGTACCCGCAGATTCCGCTGTCGTGGCAGCGTCGCCTGGGTCGTCGCGGACCGATCTTCCTGTCGGGTCGTCCGGAGAACTTCGGACTCCCCACGCCCGACCACCACTTCGGCGAGGCTCACCCGACGCAGTCCCAGGAACTGTTGGTGCGGTTGGGATCCGGCGACATCGACGTCAAGCCCAACATCGAACGCCTCGACGGCTCCGACGTCCACTTCGTCGACGGCACCAGCCGGGAGTACGACGTCATCATCTACGCGACGGGATACAACATCACGTTCCCGTTCTTCGACGAGGACTTCCTGAGCGCACCCAGCAACCAGTTCCCGCTCTACAAGCGAATGTTCAAGCCGGGCATCGACGATCTCGCGTTCATCGGGTTCGCACAGTCGGCGCCGACGCTCTTCCCCTTCGTGGAGTGCCAGGCGCGCACGCTCGCGGCCTACCTGGCCGGGACGTACCGGCCGCCGACGGTCCCCGAGATGGAGCGCGTCATCAAGGCCGACGAGGAGCGGTTCGTGGGGCACTTCAACAATCGTCCCCGGCACACGCAGCAGGTCGATTACTACATCTACGAGCACGAAATGCGGACCAAGGAGTTGCCGGCCGGTCTGCAGCGCGTACAGAGGGACGGGCCGGTGCGGTGGAACCTGGTCCCGGCATGATGGCCACCCGTACGCCGTAGCCGATCCGAAAGCGACACATGAGCAGCCGAAGCGCAGACCCCACTTCCGCGGTACAGCACCGGAAGGCGAACAAGGGAGAGGAGCGGCGAGCCGCGATTCTCGGTGCGCTCGAGACGCTGCTCGACGAACACAGCCTGGACGAGATCGGCATCGTCGACATCTCCCGCGCGGCAGGGGTGACGCGATCGGCGTTCTACTTCTACTTCGAGAACAAGGCCCAGGCCGTAGCGGCGCTCTCGCGCACCTTCTACGGCGAGATCAGCGACGGGACGAGGACGTACTTCGCCCGCGAGGGCAGCCCGCGGGAGATGGTCGACGGCCTCATCGCCGAGGTGATCGGGACCTGGGCGCGCCATCCCAATCTGTATCGGGCGCTGCGGGATGCGCGCGACTCCGATCCCGCCGTGCGCGAGACGTGGGATTTCGACCGGCTGAGTTTCATCGATCCGGTGGCATCGATGATCGATGCCGAACGCAAGGCAGGACGCGCGGCCGAGGGCACCGACAGCCGGGCACTCGCCATCGTCCTTCTCGACATGAACGACCGTGCCGTCGAGAGTCTCTCACGGGGTGGCCCCGGATCTCTGGATCCGGAAACCGCTCACGAGGCTCTGGTTTCGGTGTGGCTCAACACCATCTATGGGAGCAAACTGTGACACCAACCGATGTGACACGCACCGATGTGACCTTCGCGGTGCAGGGCAGTACCTGTTCGGCGTGGCACTACCGGGGCGAAGGCGACGACTTCCGCACCGAGGCCGGCCGTCCCTGCGTCGTCATGGCGCACGGATTCGGTGGTACCAAGGATTCGGGTCTCGAGGGATTCGCGGAGGGCTTCGCCCGCGCGGGCCTCGACGTCCTGCTGTTCGACTACCGCGGATTCGGTTCCAGCGGCGGCGACATGCGCCAGACGGTCTCGATCCGCGGCCAGCTCGAGGACTACGCCGCCGCGATCGCGACCGCTCGGGGAACCGACGGCGTCGATCCCACCCGGATCGTCGCGTGGGGCGTCTCGCTGGCCGGCGGGCACGTCCTCAGCCTGGGCGCGAGCGACCCGCGCCTGGCCGCGCTCATCGCGCTCACCCCGGCGGTCGACGCGCGAGCGGCGTCCACGGCATCGATGCGCCAGTACAGCGCCGGCCATCTGGCGAAGAGTTCGTGGGCTGCGATCCGGGACAAGGCCGCCGCCGCGCGCGGCGGCGCCGGTGTGACGATTCGCCTGGCGGGACGGCCCGGCGAGGTCGCGGCCCTCGCGCTGCCCGGCGTCTACGAGGACTACCTGTCCATCGCCGGTCCGACGTGGCGCAACGAGGTCAGCGCGCGATCGTTCCTCGAAATCGGTTCGTACCGACCGATCAAGGACGCGGACAAGATCACCGCACCGCTGTTGGTCCAGATCGGCGACCTCGACCGCAGCGCGCCGCCGCACGCCGCGGCGAAGGCGGCGGAGCAGGGCCGGGCCGACGTGCGGCATTACCCGTGCGATCACTTCGACGTGTATCCGGGCAAGCGGTGGCACGACCGCGCGCTCGAACATCAGATTCTTTTCCTGCGTAGGCATCTCGCGGTGGCGACCGCGGCAACGATCGAGGAGGACGCACATGCGCGCGTTGCAGCTGGTTGAGCACGGCCGGATCGCGGTCACGGACACCGACGTCCCGGAGATCGGTCCGGGCGAGGTGCTCGTCGAGGTTGCCGGTGCGGGGCTGTGCCACTCGGACGTTCACGTCCGGCACTCGCCGATCTCGATGATTCCGCCGCCGATGACCC
Source organism: Rhodococcus sp. AG1013 (assembly GCF_003350365.1). Lineage (NCBI taxonomy): Bacteria > Bacillati > Actinomycetota > Actinomycetes > Mycobacteriales > Nocardiaceae > Rhodococcus > Rhodococcus sp. AG1013. The sequence goes on along the minus strand of NZ_QQAT01000018.1, from coordinate 71,036 downwards.
TCGGACACGAGACCGCCGGGCGGATCGCGGCGCTGGGCGAGGGAGTCGAGTCCCTGTCGGTGGGCGACGCGGTGCTGGTGTTCCTGGTGTGGAGTTGCGGCACCTGTCGCGCGTGCGTGCAGGGTCGCGAGAACTCCTGTGAGCGTTCACCGGGCGGTCGGCAGGGCGTGCCGCTGTGTCCCGGTCTGGCCGCGAACGGCGGAATGGCCGAGTTCATGAAGGTCGACGCGCGGTTCGTGGAGCCGCTCGGTGACCTCGATCCGGTGACCGCCGGGCCGCTCGCCGACGCCGGGCTCACCACCTACCACGCAATCGACGGCGCGCGGGACCGGTTGGGTCCGGGCTCGACTGCGGTCGTGCTCGGCATCGGCGGACTCGGGCACGCGGCCGTCCAGATCCTGGCTGCGACAACCTCTGCCCGCATCATCGCGGTGGATTCGGCGGAGGACAAGCTCGAGCTGGCGACCACGCTGGGAGCGGATCACGCGTTCGTCAGCGACAGCTCCTGCGCCGCGAAGATCCTCGAGCTCACCGACGGCATCGGTGTCGACGCCGTGTTCGACTGCGTCGGAGTGCAGGAGACCGTCGACATCGCCGCGCAGGTGGTCGGTCGTGACGGTGCGGTGCGCGTCCTCGGGCTCGGTGGCGGCCGGATCGAGTGGACCGGTTTCGCGCTGCCGTGGGGAGCCACGTTGCGAACCAGCTACGCGGGTACCCGCGCCGACCAGCGCGCGGTGATCGCTCTGGCGCAGCGCGGACTCGTCACGATCGAGACCGAGACCTTCCCGCTCGAGGACGGGGTGGCGGCGTTCGACGCGCTCGAGGCCGGGAAGATCAAGGGTCGGGCGATCCTCGTACCGTAAGGCCGACACACGAATGCCGCGTTCCCGCAAGGGGGGAACGCGGCATTCGGCATCGAGAGGCTCAGTACAGCCGGCCCTCGTGCAGGGCCCGATCGAACTCCGGCATGGGATCGCCGTCGCGCAGTCGCCGTGAGATCGCCGGATCGGCCATGTGGAGGCGGCCGATCGCGACGAGGTCGAACTCGCCCTCGTGTTTCCGGCGCATCAGGTCCGGGAGGTTGTCCGTCATGGTCGGCAGCCCGACGATGACCCGCTCGTTGAGCGCGCTGTCGAGTCCGACGCTGCCGACGGCCATCACGGTGGCGCCGGTCAGCTTCTTGGCCCATCCCGCGAGGGACAGGTCGCTGCCCTCGAACGCCGGCGCGTAGAACCGGCGGATGCTCGCGTCGAGCACGTCGACGCCGGCGTCGACGAGGGCGTTCAGGATCACGCCCAGCTCCTCGGGCGTCTGGGCGATCTTCGACGCGAAGTCCTGCTGCTTGTGCTGCGAGAACCGGAAGATGATCGGGTAGTCGTCGCCGATCTCCTTCCGGATGGCCTTGACCACCTCGGCGGGGAACCGGGTGCGGCGCTGCAGATCTCCGCCCCACTCGTCGTCGCGCTGGTTGCTCGGCTCCCACAGGAACGCGTCGAGCAGGTAGCCGTGGCCGCCGTGCAGGGCAATGCCGTCGAAGCCGACGTCGATCGCGTTGCGGGCCGCCGCCGCGTAGGCGGCGATCACGTCGGCGATGTCCCGCTCGGTCATCGCGGCGGTCACCGGACGCATCTGCTCGACGTACTCGTCGGAGTACATGGTGTTGCCGACCGATCCCCAGTGTCCCGACGGACGCATGGGGTGGACGTCACCGACCGGGCCCATCGCACCGAAGAGCGGTCCGACGTGCCACAGCTGCGGCACGATCTTGCCGCCGGCACCGTGGACCGCGTCGACGACCTTGCGCCAACCTTCCAGTGCCGCTTCGCCGTACATCACCGGCACGGTGTCGGCGTCCACGGCCGAGGGGTGCTCGATCGCGGTGCCCTCGGTGACGATGAGGCCGGTGCCGCCCTCGGCACGCCGACGGTAGTAGGCCACGACCTCATCGGTGGGCACGCCGCCGGGCGAGCCGTGACGGGTCATGGGGGACATCGCGATCCGGTTGCGCAGCTCCAGAGACCGGATGGTGATCGGTTCGAACAGTGCGGCCGTCAAGGCTGCGGGTTCCGTGGACTCCGTAGTTTCCGTCATCTCAGTGGTCACAGTGCTGCCATGTAGTCGAAGAAGTTGGGGGTGTGGATCTCGCGCAGGCGGGTGAGCTTGCGGTAGCTGATCAGCCACTTGCCCTCGACCTTGCGGTACTCCTCGTGGTAATGCCCGTAGCCGTGAAGGTGTTCCTCGACATCGCCGTTGGTCCACCACAGTTCGTCTTCCATGGCCCAGATGCCGGTGGCCGTGGTGTCGGAGGTGAGGGTGATCTCCGGGGTGTGCGCATGGTGCGCGGTGGTCACATAGGTGGAGTTGCCGAGCATGCCGCTGATCGCCTTGGTGAGCGGTTCGCGGCCGATGACGCGGCCCGACGCGCCGTCGGTCTGCGGCTGCTTGTCGTCGGGCAGCCCGCCCCACGACTCGCTGACGACGTCCTCGGTGTGGAAGCTGCCGTAGAGATCCCACTGCTTGGTGTCCATGATGCGCAGTCGCGCCGCGAACACCCGCTTGATCTCTTCGATAGCGAGCAGCTGCTCGGCTGCGGTCATCGTCAGTGCACCGGTGGGCTCAGCCATGGCGTGGACCTCTCTGTCGAAACGGTTCAAACAGTCAATCAAGCGATTGCTTTGGTGACGTGGGGCACAGCATAGCTAGCGGCCGGGCTTGGCCGCCTGGCGGTAGTCGAAGAAGTTGGGGGTGTGGATCTCGTGCAGGCGGGTCAGGGTGCGGTAGCTGATCAGCCACTCGTCCTCGACCTTGCGGTATTCCTCGTGGTAGTGGCCGTAGCCGTGGAGGTGTTCCTCGTCGTCGCCGTTGGTCCACCACAGTTCGTCCTCCATGGCCCAGATGCCGGTGGCCGTGGTGTCGGAGGTGAGGGTGATCTCGGGGGTGTGGCCGTGATGCGCCGTCGTCACGAAGGTGTTGCCGTCCAGTGTGTTCCGGATCGCGGCCGTGAGCGCTTCCGGGCCGACCACTCGGGAGCCGGCGCCCCACGACTCGCTGACGACGTCGTCGGTGTGGAAGGTGCCGTAGAGGTTCCACTGCTTGGTGTCCATGATGCGCAGTCGCGCCGCGAACACCCGCTTGATCTCCTCGATGGCCAGTAGTTGCTCGGCGGCAGCGAGCGTCACGGTCGGGGTGGATTCGTGGGCGGTGCTCATGGTTCAACCTCCAGGCGGGCGAAGTGGGTTAAACAAGCAGTTGATCGGTCCTCAGCATATCCAGGATCTGTGCCGGAATCGGCGGGATTTCCGGGCAGCGGAAGTTCCTCCTCCACCCGTCCCCGATCTGCGCGTCAGGCCGCGACCGAGGGGGAGGTCGCGGGCAGCGAATCCGCATGGGAGCAGCGGTGGTCGACCGCGAAGCCGTCGAGGAAGATCGACACGCAGTCCTCGGCGAGGCGAGCGGTCGGGTACGAGTCGTCGGCGTGGTGCCACCTGATCGACAGCCAGACGCAGTCGCGAATGAATCGGTGGAACACGCCCGCCGGCAGATCGTCCCGGAAAGCGCCCTGCCGCTTGCCGTCCTCGATCGCGTCCAGCCACGGACGCTGGACCGCATCGGCGAGTTCGGATGCGCGGGAAAGGTTCGCCTCCTCGCGCAGATGCGGGAATTCGTCCTGGTAGACGGCGGTCGCGTGCGGGTCCTCGTGGGCCGCGTCCAGTGAGGCGTCGACGATCGCCTGCAACCGCGCCCGGGGGGTGAGATTCCGGGTCTCGATCGAGCGGTAGCGCTCGTGCAGCCCCTCGAGATAGCCCGTGACCAACTCGTCGACGATGGCCCGCTTGGACGGGAAGTGGTGGTACAGGGCGCCCGCCACGACCCCGACGCGATCCGCGATCTCCCGGATGGTCGTGGCCCCCACGCCCTTGCGGGCGAACAACTCGGCGGCCGCGTCGAGGATCTCGCGCCGCCGTTTGGTGGATTCCGTCACTTCGAGGCCCTCCCGTGCCGACCAAACAATCGCTTGGTCGAACTATAGGGGCGTCCGGAGTGTTTCGGAAAGAGTTGTTCCGCTCAGCAAAATGCGTCTGAACTGCGTAGACCTGGGCCGGATCGGGGCTCGCGGTGCGAACCCGGGTCCGCGGCGACGCCCAGCGCCACCCTAACGGCGTTTGGTCGAGCCCCGGCTCACGCCAGGAGGTCGACCTCGCGGTCGTAGGTGAGATCGACGATCAGCTCACGGCGGGTGATGCGCCACATGCCGTCCGCCCGGACGTATTCGTCCTGGTAGCGGATCGCCACGACGTAGTCGCGGTGACCGTCCTCGGTGGCGTACACGTGGTGCGCCTCGCCGTACACCTCGCCGCGGGCCTGGTCGCCGGCCACGTCGACGATCTGCTGGTTCACCACGTGCCGGGTCGAGTGGAGGTGGGCGACCGCGCCGAGTACGCCCTGGGCGACGGCGCCGGACCCCGACAGGACGGCACTCTTGCCCCGGCGGACCAGCCCGGCCGGTTGCACCAGTTGGGCGTCGGTGGCGAAGAGTGCCGTCAGTGCGATCTCGTCTCGGCGATCGACGGCGATCGCGTACTGCGCAACGAGGTCGGACAGGGCAAGGCGGTCTGCGAGTTCTCGGCTCATACCCGGCATTCTTCCTGCCGATCGGAGGATCGGCAGGAAGACTTCTCGCTCATCGGTAATCGAGCGGCTACGGAGTGACCTGTGCTTCCATCGCGGCGAGGAAGCCGTCACCGTACGGCGGCAGCGTGCCCCAGTCGCCGCGCGGATCGCGTTCGGGAGCCTCGAAAACCGTACGAGCGTGGCTGAATTCGAGGAATCCCTCGCGCCCGTGGTAGTGGCCCATGCCCGATGCGCCCACGCCACCGAACGGCGCGTCGTTCATGCCCGGGTGCATCATGATGTCGTTGACGGTCACGCCGCCCGACCAGGTGCGGGTCAGGACTGCCTGCTGCTCCGCCGGATCGGTGCCGAAGTAGTACAGCGCCAACGGCTTCGGTCTGCTGTTGATGTCCGCGATGACCTCTTCGGTCTGGTCGTACGGCAGCAGGATGATGGCGGGGCCGAAGATCTCCTCCTGCATGATCTTGGAGTCGGCCGGGGGTGCGATCACCAGGCGCAGCGGCCGCTTGCGCTCCCCGTCGACCCGTTCGCTCTCCTCGACCGGGGTCGCGACGATCAGGGCGCCACGATCACGGGCGTCGGCGACGAGGGCCTCGACCCGTGCCAGGTGCCGGTCGCTGACGACCGCGACGACGTCCGGGTTGTCGGTGATGGTCGGCAGCAGCGCGGCGTACGACTTCTCCAGGGCGCCGACGAAGCTGTCCAGCTCCTCGCGGGGCACGTAGACGACGTCCGGGGACACGCAGATCTGGCCCGAGTTGGTGGACTTGGCGATCGCGATCTTGCTCGCGGCGTCGTCGAAGTCCGCGCTGCGGCCGACGATGGTCGGCGACTTGCCGCCGAGTTCGAGCGTGACCGGCACGAGGTTCTTGGCGGCGTTGGCCATGACCAGCTTGCCGACCTCGGTGCTGCCGGTGAACACGAGATGGTCGAACGGCAGCGACGTGAAGGCGTCGGCGAGCTCGGGACCGCCGGTGACGACCGCGATCTCGGACGGATCGAACATCTCCGCGACGGCATCCGCGAGGACCTGCGCGGTGCGCGGCACCACCTCGGACGGCTTGAGGATCGCCCGGTTGCCGGCGCCCAGGGCGCACGCGAGCGGGCTCAGCAGCGTGAACAGCGGAGCGTTCCACGTGCCGATGATGCCGACCGATCCCTTGGGCTGGTACTGGATGTAGGCCTTCGCGCCGAGCTGGTCGTACGGCGGGTACGGCGGGCGCTCCTCGTCGGCCATCCAGGACTGGAGCGAGTCGCGAGTGTGCTTGAGCGACGTGAGCGAACCGAGGATGTCGTTCATGATCGAGAACGCGACGAGGCGCCCGCCGAAGTCGGCGTCGATGGCCTCGGTGAGCGGCTTGTGGTGACGGACCAGGAGGTCGATCATCCGCTGGATCCGGTCGCGGCGCACGTCGGCCGAGGGCGTTCCCTGTTCGGCCGCAGCGCGTTTCTGGGCTTCCAGGATCTGGGGAAGCGTCGCGATGGTTGCCGTGTCGGTGACGTGCTCGCTCATGGGGTAACTCCTGTCGTTGCCGATGTCACGACGCTAACGAGCTGTGTCCGGCGTTACAGCGCGCCGTCTCGATGACCGGGAGCGTGTCTCGGAGAAGGGGTCGAACGGCCCCGTCGGGCGGCGGGAATCCCGGTAGGAGGTACCCGGATCGATGGGACCTCCGACTCTGTGGCGGCCGGTGCGCGGACCCGTTTCGCCTGAATGTGAAACAGGTTATAGCTACGATGCGGCATGCGAATTGCCAAGACTGCCTCGTTGTCGCTCCTCGCCGCGGCGGCTGTCGCGATCACCGCACCCGCGGTCGCTGCTGCCGCACCGAACCCCGCCGACACCCCGAACCGAGCGATGGCCCGCGCGTACATCGACGCACTCGTCAGCCACGACGCCGGTGGCGTGCTGTTCACCGCGGACGCCACCCGCATCGAGGTGGGTATGCAGACCGGGTTCAACGGGCCGCAGTTGACGAACGATCTCAACCACGGCATGCAGTACGCCGTCATCCAGGGCGTGCGGAACCTGACGATGACCGAGGACGGCGACACCGTCCGCACCACCTACCTGCTCGACGCCGGGGTCGGCGACGTGCACCTGATGACCGTCGAGATCGTCGAGAGTTTCGAACTCGAGAACGGCGCCATCGACCGGATCGTCGCCGATATCCGACCGGTCGCGCTGTCCTGACGCGTAGCGTCACCGGCGAACATCACCGGTGAGTGGGAGGTAGCGGACATGACGGACGGCAACCAGCGGGTGGCAGTGGTCTCGGGTGCTGCGCGGGGCATCGGCGCGGCCATCGCGAAGCGACTCGCGTCCGACGGGCTGGCGGTCACCGTGCTCGATCTCGACGAATCAGCGTGCGGTGACACCGTTGCCGCGATCCGCGACGCCGGCGGCCGCGCGCTCGCCGTCGGGGCGGACGTGTCCGACGAGGCCTCGGTGGAGACGGCCGTGACGCGGATCGCCGGCGAGTTGGGCGCGCCCACCGTCGTCGTGAACAACGCCGGGATCACCCGCGACAACCTGCTGTTCAAGATGACCGTCGACGACTGGGACGCCGTCATGAACGTGCACCTGCGCGGGGCCTTCCTGCTGACCCGGGCCGCGCAGAAGTACATGGTGGAACAGAAGTGGGGCCGGATCGTGAACCTGTCGAGCATCTCCGCGCTCGGCAACCGCGGCCAGTCGAACTACTCGGCTGCCAAGGCGGGCATGCAGGGTCTGACCAAGACGCTCGCGTTCGAACTCGGCCCGTTCGGCGTCACCGCCAACGCGATTGCGCCCGGCTTCATCGTCACCGAGATGACGGCCGCGACCGCCGAACGGATGGGGGTGTCGTTCGACGACTTCAAGGCCGGGGTCGCCGCGGAAACCCCGGTCCGCCGTGTCGGACTGCCCGAGGACATTGCGCACACCGCGTCGTTCCTCGTCAGTGAGGGCGCGGGATTCGTTTCGGGACAGGTGATCTACGTGGCGGGCGGTCCGAAGGCCTGACGCTGCACCTCGATCGCGAGCCGGGTGCGCGAGCCGCATCCGGTCGCGGCGAGGATGCGGCTGACGTACTTCTTGACGGTGTCCTGGGTGAGCGTCAACTGCCGGGCGATCGCGGCGTTGCTCAACCCGTCGGCCACCAGTCGGGCCACCTGACGCTGCCGCCCGGTCAGATCGGCCAGCACCTCCCGGTGCTCCGAGGTGTCGAGGCCGCGGGTGAGTACGGACAGTTGCCGGGCCAGGAGGCGCAGGGCCGCGTAGTCCCGGGGCCCGAGTGCGGACTCGTCCGCGTCGTACAGGCCGACGAGAGCCCGCGCCCCGTCCGGCAGATCGAGGTGTATCGCGTTGACCGAGTGCATGCGCTGCGCGTGCAGGTAGTCCCGGACGTAGGCCTCGGACTCCGCCGGGAGCTCGCGGAGATCGGTCAGGGACGCCACCCGGGTCGATTCGAGTCGGCGCCGCGCCTCCGGCGTCGCGAAGACGTCGTGGTGCGACCAGATCTTTTGGTAGACAGTGCGTATGCCCTCCCACGAGCCGGATCCCTCCACGGTGGCATCAGGGTCGTCGAACTGCCTCTCGTAGGTGTCGCCGACGAAACACGTCGCCACACGCACCGGGAACGCCTCCGTCATGGCCGCGACGATCCGGGTGCGGAACTCCGACACGGTCCGTACGTCCTCGCACCGCTCCAGGACCGTGAACACGCGCTCGTAGTCGGCGGTGCGCAACGCGACCTCGGTCAATTCTTCTCACCACCAGTTCGATGCGGATCGGAAAGTGTCCACCAAAGTGCACTGCCGGTAGGGCGGAACGAATTCTAGCGTCGGAGGGTACGTCGTTTCATCGATTTCAGAGGAGTACTCGCATGGGCAGGCTACGGTTCGGTGCGTTCGTCGCACCCCATCACGCGGCAGGGCAGAATCCGACCGTCGCGTTGCAGCGCGACCTCGAACTGGTGGAGCATCTCGACCGCCTCGACTTCGACGAGGTGTGGATCGGTGAACACCACTCGGCGGGCAGCGAGATCATCGGCAGCCCCGAGATCTTCATCGCCGCGGCGGCCGAACGCACCAAGCGCATCAAGCTCGGCACGGGCGTCACCTCGCTGAGCTACCACAATCCCTTGTGGGCCGCGGATCGGATGGTGCTGCTCGACCACCTCACCCGCGGCCGCGTGATGCTGGGCGTCGGCCCGGGTTCGCTGCCCACCGACTCGTCGATGATCGGGCTCAACCCCACCGAGTGCCGCGAACTGCTCGACGACAACCTCGACATCGTGATGCGGCTGCTGAACGGTGAGCGGGTCACGGCGAAGACCAAGACGCACAACCTGGTCGACGCCCAGCTGCAGATGCGGCCGTACTCGCATCCGATGTTCGACATCGTCGTCGCCGGCGTGGCCTCGCCCACCGGACCGCGGTTGGCCGGCAAGCACGGCTTGGGCCTGCTGTCGATCGGCGCGACCCTCACCCCCGAGGGCTTCGACGCCCTCGGTCACCACTTCGGCATCATGGAGGAGCGGGCCGCCGAGTTCGGGACCACCGTGGACCGCAATCAGTGGCGGCTGGTGTGCCCCATGCACATTGCGGAGACCGAGGAGCAGGCCCAGCAGGACGTGCGGTTCGGGCTCGGCGAGTGGATCGACTACTTCGGCAAGGTCGCGGCGTTCCCGCACTTCGGCTCCGGTGGCGCTTCCATGGAGCAGATGATCGCGTACATGAACCACTCCGGCATGGGCATCATCGGAACGCCCGCGCAGGCGCGCGAACTTATCCAGAAGCTCATCGACCAGTCCGGCGGCTTCGGTTCGATGCTGATCATGGGCACCGACTGGGCCAACCCGGCCGCGACCCGACGCTCGTTCGAGTTGATCGCGCAGCAGGTGGCGCCGCACTTCCAGGGGCAGTCCCAGCCGCTGCTGGACGCGGCGACCCGCGCCGGGAAGGTGCGCGAGGGCCACAACCAGGCGCAGCACGACGCGATCGCGCACATGACGAAGAAGTACGAGGACGAACTGGCGGCCAAGCGATGAGGGCCGCCGTTCTGCACGGCGTCGGCGACCTGCGGGTCGAGGACGTCCCCGAGCCGGAACTGCGCGACGGTCACGTCCTGATCGACGTGGCGTACAACGGAATCTGCGGATCCGACCTCGGGATGATCCACTCGTTCGGTATCTCGGAGCATCCGCATCCGCTCACCGGGGCCTGCGGACCGCAGATCCTCGGTCACGAGTTCTCCGGAGTGGTGCGCGAGGTCGGTGCCGGGGTCGAGGATCTGTCCGTCGGGGACCGCGTGGTGGTGCAGCCGAACTACAGCTGCGGCACGTGCGTGCGCTGCGCCGCCGGACTCGAGCACCTGTGTCAGGTCATCGCCTTCCACGGACTCAACTCCGACGGCGGTGGCATGTCGGAGCGCACGGTGGTCCCGGCGGGCAACGTGCACAAGATCCCGGACGGTGTGAGCCTGCTGCAGGCCGCGGTGGTCGAGCCGCTGGCCGTGACGCTGCACGCCGTCGAGTTGGGCGGTGTCGAGCCGGGGCAGTTCGCGCTGGTGATCGGGGCGGGTCCGATCGGCATCGCGACGGCACTCAACCTGCGGGCCGGGGGCGTCGACCGGATCCTGCTGAGCGAGCCGTCCGAATCGCGTCGGGCCGTGGCCGCGGGAATGGGATTCGACGTGATCGATCCCGCCGCGCAGGATCCCGTGGCGGCCGTCGCCGAGCGGACCCACGGCATCGGGGCGGACACCGTGTTCGAATGTGCCGGGGTGGCCGCGGCAGTGCAGACCGCGCTCTGGGCCGCGCGGGCCCGCGGTGCGGTGGTCCTGGTCGCCACCTACAAGGAGGAGGTGCCGCTCGCCACGTACGCGCTGATGTTCACCGAGACGCGGCTGATGGCGTCGCTGGCGTACTCGCGCGAGGAGTTCGCCGCCGTCATCGACCGGATGGCGGCCGGGGCGTACCCGCTCGACGAATGGGTCGAATGCGTCCCGCTCGCCGACGTGGTGGAGGAAGGTGTGCAGGCGGCGTCCGCCGGCCGGCGCATGAAGGTACTCGTGGAGGTGGGACATGGCTGAGCGTGAGTCGATGGGCAACAGGTTCGACGGCAGGGTCGCGGTCGTGACCGGAGCGGCGTCGGGCATCGGCGCGGCCGTCGCGACGCGTCTGGTCGCGGAGGGGGCGTCGGTGGTCGGCATCGACATCTCCGCCGATGCGCTCGAGGTGATGGAGAAGGACCTCGGCGAGGCCTTCGTCGGGGCGGTCGCCGACGTCACGGTGGAGGACGCCGTTGCCGCCGCGGTCGCGGTCGCGGTGGAGCGATTCGGCGCGCTGGATCTGGCGTTCAACGTGGCCGGTGCCGCCCGCGGCGGCCCGATCCTCGACCTCGAGGAGTCGGACTGGGACTTCACCGTCGACCTCGTGCAGAAGGGCGTGTTCCTGTGCACCAAGCACGAGGCCCGGCACATGACGACGAACGGCCGCGGCGGTGCGATCGTCAACGTCGCCTCGCTCAACGCGCGGGTCCCGATGGTCGGCGGCAGCCCGTACGTCACCGGTAAGGCGGGCGTCGAGATGTTCGGCAAGAACGCCGCGCTCGAACTCGCGCCGCACGGTATCCGCGTCAACACCGTGCTGCCCGGTCTGGTCGACACCCCGCTGGTGTCCGCCGTGACCGGGTACGAGCCGCTGCTGCAGGCGTTCGTCGACCGGATCCCGATGGGGCGTCCGGCCACTCCCGAGCAGATCGCGGCGCCGTGCCTGTATCTCGCGAGCGACGATGCCGACTACATCACCGGCACGAGCCTCATGGTCGACGGCGGCTGGGAGATCTCCAACTACCCGGACTTCACCAAGTTGCACGGCTAGCGCCGTCGGCCTGAGCGCCCATTCCTTCCGGTCGCGAGCGGGTTCCCGCCGATCCGGGCGAGGAGTGGGCGCTCAGGCCTAGTGCCACCGATGGTCGACGAGCGGCGTGCGCGGCCCGAACTTGGGTTTGCGGGCCTGGCCGCTGACCTCGAGCAGGCGGATCGCGCGGTAGCGGTGCGGGCGCAGGTAGGCGAGGTACTCGACCATCGCGTCGTCGTCGAGGGGCCGACCCAGCAGCGTCCAGCCGACGATCGCCGACAGGTGGAAGTCGCCGACGGAGAGGGCGTCGGCGTCGCCGAGCGCGCGCTGGGCCACCTCGGCGGCGGTCCACAGCCCGACGCCGGGGACGGCCCGCAACCGGCGGTACGCCGCCTCGTGATCCATCCCGACGGTCTCCTCGAGGCGGTCCGCGACGCGCGCGCACGCGACGACGGTCTGCGCACGCCGCGGATCGACGTTGGCGCGGTGGAACTCCCACGACGGGATCCGCCGCCACGCCTCCGCACTCGGCGGCACCCGCATCCCGTCGGGGGCCGGCCCGGGCGCGGCGGTGCCGAACTTCTGGACGAGCCGACGCCACGACGTGTGCGCGGCGACGGTGTGCACGCGCTGTTCGAGGATCGCCGGCACCAGGGACTCCATGACCCGCGCGGTCCGTACGATCCGCAGGTTCGGGAACCGGCGGTGCGCGTCGACCAGCTTCGGGTGGGTGGGCGCGAAGTCGGCGGACCCGTCGACGTCGTCCTCGCCGACGAGGCCGGGCACGTACATCTCGAGTTCCGCGGCGCCGGGTCCCCATGCCCGGACGCCGACGACGCTCGGGCCGCGCTGACGGAGGCGGTAGGTGACAGCCCCGGACGGCAGCAGCGAGGTGCGCCACACGGTCCCGTCGGACTCGCGGCGGTGACACGGATCGAAGCGCCCACGGCTCAGCGGCGCGAGCGTCGACGCGAGATCCACGGGACGTCGCGTCGATACCTCGAACTGCACTTCGGAGGCCATACCGGTCATCCCCGGCAGCCTATCGCCGCCGCGCCGAGACCGAACCGAGGCATGTCGGGGGGAGCACGTATTGTCCGAAGCCATGATCATCGTGAGTACCGACGGTTCGTGTCTGAAGAATCCCGGTGGCGCCATCGGGTGGGCGTGGGTCGATCACGAGGGTCCCAGCCGGTCGGGCGGCGCGGTCTCCGGCACCAACCAGATCGCGGAGCTGTGGGCGCTCGTCGAGGCCATCGTGGCGCATCCCGGTCCCGATCCGCTGCTCATCGAGTCCGATTCCCAGTACGCCATCAAGTGCGCGTCCGAGTGGCTGCCCGGCTGGAAGCGCAAGGGGTGGAAGACGGCGTCCGGCGGGCCGGTCAAGAACCTCGAGCTGGTGCAGGACATCGACCGAGCGATCACCGAACGGACCGGGCCGGTGCGGTTCCGCTGGGTCCGCGGGCACGTCGGCAACCACTTCAACGAGCTGGCGGACAAGCTGGCCGGTGAGGCCGCCCGCGCCGTCGCGTCCGATCCGGAGCGGGCGCGGCCGTGGGCAGGTCTCGCCTCCCACGGCCCGGACCCGCGCCCGTCCGTCGTGGCCTCCGCGCCCGCCCGCGATCCGGAACCACTGCTCACGCTGTTCTGAGGATCGCGGTGTACTTCCCGACGCCGGTCCGGTCTACCGTGCGGAGACGAATTGCGGCCGCCCCGCGTCCAGCCAGGCGTGGAAGCGGGCGCCGATCCGGTCCGCGATGACGTCGTAGGTCTCCCAGCTGTCCTCGACCCGGTAGATCTCGGTCGGGGTCGTACCGAACGCATCCAGGTAGTCGACGAGATAGCAGGAGTCGTCGTGCTCGCCCGCGTAGTACGCGACCGCGAAGGCGTTGCCGTCGGCGGTGAGGTCGTCGCTGACGAACTTCTCGTCGAGCACGTCCATCAGGAAGGCGCCGGGCGTCGACTCTCGCGACTCGAGCGGCTCGAGCTCGTCGGCGATGTCCTCGCCCGCGAAACCGGACAGCAGGCACCATGCCACGAACATGCCGATGTGGGTGCCGCCGGCCTCGTTCGGCAGGTCGTCGGGAAAGATGCCGCCGTAGTGCCAGTCGGCATCGTCGTACTTCGTCAAGGATCTGCCTTCTTCGAGTAGGTTCGCGGTGCATTGTCCCACAGGCGACCCGGTCGCAGAACCTTCGATGAGACTGTCGCGCAGTGGCTTTCCGATACCGACGCTGCCGACGGCCGGCGTGATCGCGCCGGTGGCTTCCTGGGCCCGCTCGGCGACAGGTCGATGGTGCGACGCGGGCTTACCGCTCATTCGCACGTATTCATCGCGAGTATCCAGTAACTTCCGAAACGCTTGTATTGCGCGGCACCTGAGTTCGAAAACCCGATTTGTCCTGTATGTGGCGAAAAGGAGTATCCAGCGTGCGTAATTTCGGTGCAACTTTCCGGATTCTGGTTATCGCAGTGCTCACAGGCCTGGTTGCGCTGACGACACTGGCCATCGGGCCGACCGGCATCGCCCAGCCGACTGCAGGCGGCCTCTCGCTCGCGAAGTCGGGCTCTCCGGCGGTCGGCCTCCAATCGGGCGACACGGTCACCTACACGTTCGTGGTGACCAACACCGGTGGAACTCCGGTCTCCGAGATCGGCGTGGATGAAGTCGCCTTCACGGGTTCCGATCCGGCGCCCGATGCCACGTGCCCGTCGGGGACGCTCCAGCAGGGGGAGTCGGTGACCTGTACCGCCACGTACGACGTGACCGACGCCGATCAGGGCGTCTGCTTCATCGACAACACGGCCAGGGCGACCGGCGTCGATCCACAGCAGAAGGCGGTCACATCGGCGCCGGCGTCGACAAGGGTCCTCACAGCCTGTCGGAGCGACTTCGCCGGCAGCGGAATCCTGCCACCGGCACTGGGATCGTTGGGTCTGGGACCGCTGGCCGTGGGATCGCTGGGATCCTTGGGGCTGGGGTCGTTGGGGTCGTTGGGCGCGTTGGGGGCATTGGGTGCCTGGGCGCTGAGCACTCCGTACCAGCCGGGCGCGGGCACACGATGCTCGAACGAGCCGCCTCCGAATGTGCCGTTCCTGAACGTGCCGTTCCCGAGTCTGCCGTTCCTGAACCCGCCGTGCCCGGACGCGCCGGGTCCCGAAGCTCCCTGACGAACCTACCGAGCGGCGTCTGCATTCGGCCAGGGTTGCAGTCGTCGTCCGGTCGGCATGCCGTGTCATCCCTTCAGCTGGCCCAGCTCGGTGTCCAGAGGTTGTCAGGTGGGGTGGGTCGCGATTCGAGCAGGTGCCGACGCAGCGCGGCCAGGGCTGGATGCGGGTTTCCGCTCCGGTACACGAACGAGTGCGGATAGACCGGCGTCGGATCCATGATCGGGATTCGCCGCAGGCCGTGATTCGCGGGCCACACGTATCGGTCACCGGAACCGACCAGGGTCGACAGGGCGGACGAACCCGCGATGGCGTCCATCAGCGCCTCTGCCCCGAAGTCGGGCCCGACGGCATCGATGCGCAGGTCGAAAGCTTCGGTGAGCTCGTCGTAGAACGCGGCCCACTCGGTGCCCTGCTTGATCCCCGGGATCCAGATGCGGTGCCCGGTCAGGTCTTCCGGACTAAGAGATGGCGCCGAGGCGAGCGGGTGCTCCGGTCCTACCAACAGCTGCAACGGATCGTCCAGGACTCGCTCGGCCACGATGCGGTCGGGCAGGTCGCGTGGGGACACTGGAACCGAGCGGAATGTCGCGTCGATCGAGCCGGCGAGCACGGCCTCGATCGCGTTGGGCGCGTTGGCATCCGGCAGCGTGACGACGTCCAGATCGATCCCCGGATGAGCCTGGTAAAAACTCTGCAGGGCGAGGGCTGGGGCGATGCGCCGGTTGAGGACATCGACCCGCAACGTGCGTTCGCCCGGACGTACCGACGCTGCCGCACGGTCCACCGCCCGCAGAACGTCGCGAGCGTGCGGAAGAAATGCCTGCCCGTCCAGCGACAGCCGTGCCCCGCGCGCGGTGCGGGCGAACAATCTCACCCCGAGCACGCGTTCGAGGTTTGCGATCCGCTTGGAGACGGCCTGCTGGGTAATTCGCAGGTCGACGGCGGCTTCCTGGAACTGTCCGGCGTCCGCGACGGCGACGAAGGTGCGCACGGCTTCGATGTCCACCGCCCAGACCCTACGGATACAACCCCCGGTTGTGACTCGCGGGTCCGCTCGTTGTTTGCTTCGCGTCCGCCTGGTTGGTCGAATCCTCGCTGTCGATGATCGGTTGTGGGGGAGGGGTTTTCATGGCTCGGGAGAATCTGGGGCGTTCGTTCGGATGGCTCTGGTCGGCGTTCGCCGCCTCGACGGCCGGCACCTGGTTGGGGTTCGGCGCGTTCCCCCTGATCGCGATCCTGGTCCTCGATGTCGGCGCCGCGGCGGTCTCCGTCCTGGCGGCGGCCGGCCTGCTGGTGGGGGCGGTGCTGGCCGTTCCGCTGGGGCCGTGGGTCGAGGCCCACCGCAAGAAGCCGGTCATGATCGTCGCCGACGTCGTCCGTTTCGCAGCCCTGCTGACCATCCCGGTCACCTACATGCTGGGAATGCTGACCTATACGCAGCTACTGGTGGTCTCGGTCGTGAGCACCGCGTCGAACATCGCGTTCGCTGCCGCCAGCGGCGCCTACCTGAAGCAGATCGTGCGACCGGATCAGCTGTTGGTGGCCAACGGCCGGTTCGAGTCGACCACCTGGACCGCCACCGCGGTCGGCCCCACCGTGGGCGGCGGAGCCATCAGCGTTCTCGGTCCCGTGGTCACGGTGATCGCCAACGCCACCGGGTTCCTCCTGTCGGCGCTGAGTATCGGGATGATCCGCGAGCGAGAACCCGAGCCGATCCGCGAGAAGGCCTCGGCGTTCCGAACCACGGACGTGGTCGAGGGCTGGAGGTTCATCAACGCCGACCGGCGGCTGCGCCCGCTGTTCTGGAACACGGTGGCCGTCAACGCGCTGATCATGGCCACCGAACCCCTGCTCGCCGTCCTGCTGCTCAGGGACTTGGGCTGGGAGGCCTGGCAGTACGGACTCGCGTTCGGGCTCCCCTGTATCGGTGGGTTCGTCGGCGCTCGGATAGCTCCCCGGCTGGAGGCCCAGTACGGGCGCCGCCGCGTCCTCGGCGTCTCCGGTGCGCTCCGCGCAGTGTGGCCGGTGGGGCTGATCCTCGTGATGCCCGGCCCGGCCGGCGTCGTCCTCGTCATCGTCGTCGAACTGGCGCTCATCACCTGCATGGGAGTGTTCAACCCTCTGTTTGCCACCGAGCGGCTGCAGCGCGTTCCCGCCGAGAGGATCGGCCGGGTGATGGTGGCCTGGAACGTGACCGGTACCGGTGCTATCGCCGTACTGACCGCTCTGTGGGGCATGCTCGCTGTCATCACTGACGCCCGCATCGCCATCGGAATCGCCGGTGTCCTCCTCCTTGCGACCCCGTTCCTTCTGTCGCGAAAGGACACATCCGAGCCCGCGCTACCACTTCCGTCTGAGGGAGGAGCGATATCTGTTCCACTGCAACGACATCGAAAGGTTCCGTAGCGCTCCTGATTGCTGGGACACTATGTCGGGCCGGGCGTCGCGTTCCCGGCGAACGTGACATCTCTCTGCACGAGCAGCCGCGCGTCCCCGTTCAGGTCCTGATGTGGCGGATGCCGACCGCGGCTCGTCGAAGCTGATAGCGGGCGGGGGTCAGGCGGCCCCGGGCGAGCTGCAGCCCTGTGCGCGCTGCGATGTCTTCGACGACGTCGTCGATGGTGCGATCGTCGGTGGCGATGTGTTCGGTGAATCTGGCTCGGCCAGTGCTGCGACGCAGCGGTCGATCTGTTGCATCGCCCAGGTTTCGTCTCGCCCGACGGCCCGGCCCAGTCAGTAGCCACTGCGCGTCCGCAGCCTACGTTGGAGGGTCTCGGGCGAGGCGGTCAGCGAGAAGTGCCTGACATCAACGTCTTCGGCGGCCAGGCGGTGATGTGGGAGCGGGGGACACGTCGATTCAACTCGAAGGCAGTCTGCGTCCTTCCTGCACCGAACGCGCCATTGATCCATACGAGCACCGCGCCGAGTCTATTCGTGCGCCGGCGGTCGGCGCCACCGAAAGACGACAGGGTCGTCGCAACTCCTCGGCGAGAGGAGGCGCGACGACCCTGTGGGCGACGTCGAGCGGGGGGCTTACGTCAGCGAGGCCTCGTGCACGTCGCGGACGAACTCGGGCAGCGGGTCGCCGGCGCGCAGGCGCGAGGCCAGTGCCGGATCGGCGAGGTGCAGGCGACCGATCGCGATGAGGTCGAACTCGCCGCCGCCGATGCGCTTCTCGAGCTCGGGGATGTTGTCGACGGCCGGCGCCGAGCCTTCGATGCGGCTGTCGCGGAGCGACTTACCGATGCCGACGCTGCCGACGGCCATGGTGATCGCGCCGGTGACTTCCTTGGCCCAGCCGGCCAGCGACAGGTCGCTGCCCTCGAAGGCGGGGAAGTCGAAGCGGCGGATGCTGGCGTCGAACACGTCGACGCCGGCGTCGGCCAGCGCGCCGAGGACGACCTTCAGCTCGTCGGGGGTCTCGGCGATGCGCGCGGTGTAGTTCTGCTGCTTGTGCTGCGAGAAGCGGTAGAAGATCGGGTAGTCCTCGCCGATCTCGGCACGGATCGCCTCGACGACGGCGACGGGGAAGCGGGTGCGGCGCTCGAGGTCGCCGCCCCACTCGTCGTCACGCTTGTTGGTGCCGGCCCACAGGAACGAGTCCAGCAGGTAGCCGTGGCCGCCGTGCAGGGCGATGCCGTCGAAGCCGACGTCGATCGCGTTACGGGCGGCGCGGGCGAACGCGGAGATGACGTCCTGGATGTCCTGCTCGGTCATCGCCTCGGTGGTCTGCTGCGCCCACTCGACGTACGAATCCGGGTACGACGTGGTGCCGAGCGGGCCCCACTCGCCGGACGGGCGCATCGGCTTGAGGGCCGGGTCGACCTTGCTCATCGCGCCCCACAACGGTCCCACGTGCCACAGCTGCGGGATGATCTTGCCGCCGGCCTCGTGGACGCCGTCGACGACCTTGCGCCAGCCCGCGAGGGCGTCATCTCCGAACAGGCGGGGCACGCGCGAGTTGTCTACCGAGGTCTCGTGGTCGATCGCGACGCCCTCGGTGACGATCAGCCCGGTGCCGCCCTCGGCGCGGCGGCGGTAGTAGCCGGCGACGTCGTCGCCGGGGACCCCGTCGGTCGAGTAGGAGCGTGTCATGGGCGACATCACGATGCGGTTCGCGAGCTCGAGCGACCGAACCTTCAGCGGCTGGAACAGGGGAGATGAACTGGTCATGTCGTCAATGCCTTCTCGAGAGCCGTGGGAAACCAAGCAAGTGTTAGGTAGATTTTCAGGCCCTTTCGGCCCGCGTCAAACCCAGGTCTCACTCAGCGCAAACGCTCGGGACTAGGGTCGTCTGGAGTGTCCGGCGTCACCCCGGACAGCAGGCCGGCGAGAGGGGCAGTGCGTGTGTGAATCCGCTGATCGGGTGGAACAGGACTGGGAGTCCGACGCCGCGGACGTGATCGCGTTCCGGGAGCGCCTGGGATTGCCGTCGCTGATCGACGTCCACACCCATTTCATGCCGAAGCGGGTGATGGACAAGGTGTGGGCCTACTTCGACTCCGCCGGCCCGCTCATCGGCCGGGAGTGGCCGATCCGGTACCGGATGGAGGAGGACTCTCGCGTCGAGCATCTGCGCGCGTTCGGCGTCAGCCACTTCACGTCCATGCTGTACCCGCACAAGCCGGACATGGCGGCCTGGCTCAACCAGTGGGCCGCGGACTTCGCGGCCCGCACACCCGACTGCCTGCACACCGCCACCTTCTACCCGGAGGAATCGGCGCCGGAGTACGTCACCGCGGCGCTCGACGCCGGGACCCGGGTGTTCAAGTCGCACATCCAGGTGGGCGAATACGACCCGGGCGACCCGCTGCTCGATCCCGTGTGGGGACTGCTCGAGGACAGCGGCACCCCGATCGTCATCCACTGCGGATCGGGGCCGGCGCCGGGCCGGTTCACCGGGCCCGACCGCATCGCGAGGCTGCTCGCCCGGCACCCCCGGCTGGCGCTGGTGATCGCGCACATGGGGATGCCGGAGTACTCGGAGTTCCTCGACCTGGCGGACCGCTATCCGAGCGTGTATCTCGACACGACGATGGCATTCACCGACTTCACCGAGGCGCAGGTCGCATTCCCGCGCGGAGAGGTGTCGCGGCTGCGGGACCTGGGCGAACGCATCCTCTTCGGCAGCGACTACCCCAACATCCCGTACTCGTACCGCGACGCGCTCGACGCGCTGGAACGCTTCGACCTCGGCGACGACTGGGTGCGCGCGGTGGTCCACCACAACGCGACGAAGCTGTTCGACCTCTCCTGACGAGGCCGCGGCCGGGACCGGATCAGGACGCCGGTTCCGGCTGCATCACGCTGAACACCGCCCCCTGCGGGTCCGTGAGCACCGCCATCCGTCCGACGGTCTTCATGTCGAACGGTTCGGCCATGAGCGCGCCACCCTCCGCGGCGGCCTTCGCGACGGTGGCGTCGGTGTCGTCGGTGCAGAAGTAGACGTGCCAGTGGTTGGGGACGTCGGGACGCGGCGGCGGCGCACAGCCGCCGACGCCGTCGCCCTGCACCTGGAGGACGGTGTAGTCGCCGTCGGGCATCGGCATCGTGGCACTGCCCAGCCCCACCACGGCGGCGTAGAAGGGGAGGGCGGTCGACGGCTGGTCCGTGATCAGCTCGTCCCAGATCAGGGTGCCCGTCTCGTTGACCAGGGTCGCGCCGACATGTTCGCGGGCCTGCCACAGCCCCACCTCGGCGCCGGTGGGGTCGGCGACCAGCGCCATCCGCCCCGCCTCCCCGACGTCGAAGGCCGGGAGCAGGAGCCGACCTCCGGCGGGTTCCACCTTCGCGGCCGACGCGTCAGCGTCGGCCACCGCGAGGAAGGTGTTCCATCGGGAAGGGGTCTCGGAGGGTGACGATCCGGCGGGGAGTGGGGCGATCGCCGCGACCCGTTCGCCCCGCAGGGTGGCGATGGAGTAGACGGCGTCGTCCAGCATCGGACGGTCGTCGTACGACCAGCCGAACAGTGCGGCATAGAAGTCCTTCGCCGCCGGCTGATCGGAGGTCTGCAGATCAACCCAAGCGGGTGTGCCCTCGACGTAACTCGAACGTGTCGACATCGCGATGTCCTCTCATTCACCTCATTCACCGTCGACCGGTCACGGTCGACTCGGGCCGCCTGCCGCCGATGAGATGTAGGGAGAGAACGGACATGGTCCGTCCGGAGACCGCTGCGACACGCGGTCGAGCATGCTGAAAGGCTATCGCAGAAAGGGCCTGCTCGCGTCCCCGTGAGGCATTCGAGGGGACGCGAGCAGGGCGCCTAGACGAGATCGGTCGAGATGATCTTCTCCATGTTCCGCTCGGCCAGCGCGGTGATCGTGACGAACGGGTTGACGCCGACATTGCCGGGGACGAGCGAGCCGTCGACCACGTACAGGCCGGGGTACTCGGGCAGGCGCCCGTAGTTGTCGGTGGCCTTGTTCAGCAGGCAGCCGCCCAGCGGGTGGTACGTGAAGTCGTCGCCCCAGGTCTTGTAGACCCCGAACAGGTCGGTCCGGTAGATCGTGCCTTCCTTCTTGTTGATCTTGTCGAAGACCTTCTTGGCCATGTCGATGCTCTGCTGGTTCTGCGACACCGACCAGGAGAGATCGACCTTGCCCGTGCTCGAATTGAACTGGAAGCGAGCGCGTTCGGGGTTCTTCGTGATCGCCAGGTACAGGCTCGCGTACGTCTCGAGGCCTGCGGGGAGCGGTGCGATCTCGGCGAAGATCGGCGCGGTCGGATCCGACCAGTTGTCGATGCCCATCGTCGGGATGGTCGCCTGCTGGGAGCCGGTGGCGTCCCACATGTGGTTGGCGCGGCCGACCATGACGTTGCCGTTGTTGCCCCAGCCCTCGCCGACCTGCGAGGAGAGGTTCGGCAGATGCCCCTGCGCCTTCATCGAGACCAGCAGCTTGCTGGTGCCGACGCTGCCGGCGGCGAAGAACACCCGGTCGGCGGTGACGACCTTGGTCGCGATCTTGTTGCCCTGCTCGTCGATCTGATCCATCGTGACGCTGTAGCCGCCGCCGGACGCCGGGGCGACCTTGGTGACCTGGTGCAGTGTCGTGATCGTCAGCTTGCCGGTGGCCGCGGCCTGCGCCAGATAGGTCTTGTCGAGCGACTTCTTGCCGGCGTTGTTGCCGTAGATGACCTCGCCGCCGAGACCCGACTTGGTGACCTGGCCCGCGGCCTCCTGCTTCATGTACTCGAAGTCGTACACGTTCGGCACGAAAGTCGTTGAGAAGCCGGACCGTTGAGCGGTCTTGCGGCCCGTGCGCGCGAACTGGTACCACGGCGTCGACTCGAACCAGGCCTGGTCGATGTTGTTTACGCCCAGACCGGCGTTCGCACGCGGAAAGAACTTGTCGTACATCTCGGTGGAGTTCACCGAGGGCAGGATCTCCTCGAAGTAGTTGCGCTTCGGGGTGACGGCCATGCCGCCGTTGACGAGCGAGCCGCCGCCGACGCCGCGACCCTGATAGACCTTGACGCCGGAGAACCGCTCGGAGTCGAGCACGCCGACGTACTTGTCGATGCTCTTGTTGATGCCGAAGCCCATGAAGTTGCTGACGGGCTGATCGGTGGTGTCGGACAGCCACATCGAGCGCTTGTCGGCGTTGAGCATGCCGCAGAAGATCTTGCCGTCGGGGCCGGGAGTGTCCCAGCTGCGGCCCATCTCGACGATCTGGGTGGGGATGCCGGCCTGCGTCAGCCTCAGCGCGGCGACCGCGCCGCCGTACCCACTGCCGATGACGAGTGCCGGGATCCGGTCGCCGTCGGCGATGGCTCGGCGGGGGGACGCGGAAGCGGACGTCGACATCGACGAGAGCAGCAGCGCTCCCGCGGTCAGGCCCGTACCGGCAAGGAATCGGCGGCGTGAGACATTTGCAACCCCCCGAGTTGCAGCGGCTCTGTTCGCCCGGCTATCGGTCATGGAACTCCTCTGTCGACGGTTTGTTGGGTGGCTTGCATCACACAGCAAGCTGCCAGGGTTATACCGCCGACAGAGGAGGCTACGAGGCGGTACCGGAAAATTGGTACAGCCGGGACATTCTCAGCTCCGCTGTCGAGAAAGTGATCAGCGCAGCTTCAGGCTGCCGCCGTCCGCCATGAGGGTCTGGCCTGTCATGTACTTCGAATCGTCGCTCGCGAGGAACAGCGCGACGGGCGCGATGTCGGTCTCGGGATCGCCGATCCGCTGCAGCGGGACCTTCGCGACGGACGCGGCCGCGCGCTCGGGAAATGCCTTCTGCCAGGCCACGACTCCCTCGGTCGCCGCGAACGGGCAGAGCACGTTGACGCGGATCTGGTCCGCGGCCCACTCGTTGGCGGCCACCCGGCTGACGCCGCGGATGGCCTCCTTGGCGGCCGCGTACGACGTCTGCGTCGGCATGCCCTCGAGGCCGGAGCTGGACCCGAAGTTGATGATCGAGCCCTGCGACTTCTTCAGCTCCTCGTAGCAGGCCTGCATCAGGTGCACCGTCGGATAGAAGCCCGTGTTGAACGAGATGTCGAACATCTCCTGGGTCTGCTCCAGCAGTGGGGCCTGCCGCGACGCGTGCGCGTTGTTCACCAGCACGTCGATGCCGCCGAACGCGGCGACCGCCGCGTCACGGATCGCCGTCGCCGAATCCGGCTGCGAGATATCGACGCCCAGAAACTTCGCCTCGCCCCCGGCGTCCGCGATCTCCTTCTCGAGCGCGAAGCCGTTCTCATCGCTGATGTCGACGAACAGCACCTTCGCGCCCTCACGGGAGAAAACGCGGGTGATCGCGCGGCCGATGCCGCCCGCGCCACCGGTGACGATCGCGACCTTGCCCTGCAGTCTCATGACGAACCCCCGCTGCCGGATCAGACGCCGGCGGGCGCGTCGGTGGCCAGGGCGATCTTCTCGAGGCCCGCGACGCTGTAGGCGGCGTAGGTCTCGTACGGCCCGCGGCCCGAGAAGTACGGGGTGAGCTGCCCGGCGAGCTCCTCGACCGAGAACTCGGAACCGGCGGCGTCGAAACGGTTCTCGACCTGCGGCGCGGCCATGAGGGCGACCATCTTGCCGTAGACCACGAACACCTGGCCGTTGATCTCGTCGGACTCGGGGGAGGCGAGGTAGCGGACCAGGGTCGCGACGCGCTCGGGAGCCAGCGGATCCAGACCCTGCGTCGCGGTGTTGTCGTCACCGAACGCCTCGGCCGTCATCGCCGTCCGTGCGCGGGGGCAGATCGCGTTGGCGCGCACGCCGTAGCGGGACAGGCCCGCCGCGGTCGACAGCGTCAGCGCGGTGATGCCGGCCTTCGCCGCGGAGTAGTTGGGCTGCCCGGCGGAACCGAACAGGAATGCCTCGGACGAGGTGTTGACGACGCGACCGAAGATCGGGCCGCCGGCGTCCTTGCTGGCCTGGCGCCAGTGCACGGCCGCCGCGCGCGACGTCGCGGCGTGCCCCTTGAGGTGCACGCGGATGACGTCGTCCCAGTCGGACTCGGACAGGTTGAAGATCATCTTGTCGCGCAGGATGCCCGCGTTGTTGACCAGAATGTCCATCGAACCGAAGTTCGTGACGGCCTCCTCGACCATGCGTGCGCCGAGCGACCAGTCGGAGACATCGCCGGTGATCGCGAGGGCCTGTCCGCCCGCGGCCTTGATCTCGTCCACGACGTCGTGGGCGGCCGAGCCCATGTCGTTCACGATCACCGCTGCGCCGGCCTCGGCGAGTGCGAGCGCCTCGGCGCGACCGAGTCCCGCTCCCGCTCCCGTGACGATGGCCGTGCGGCCGGCCAAGCTGAGGGATTCCACCATGTCAGGCTCCTTACCTTCTATGCGATGTCCCCAAACTAGTATTCATTCTAGTTTTTTCACAAGGGTCTGGCGGATTTTGATCGCGCGCGTGCGACACCCTGCTTCCGCTGATCAGCGCGGGATCCGGTAGACGCCGGGGCGGGCCCGGGAACTCTTCGCGGGGCTATTGATCGGCATATCGAAATATGTTCTACTCGGTATGTTGTGATTTCAGGCACACGGGGGCGTGTTATGTGGTAGAACGCACTCTTGCTCGTTGTGCGATTCTCCATGAAGGGCCACCCATGTCACTCAACCTTGCGGACCTGACCGAAGCTGTCATCGACGCCATCCCCGAGAAGGTCGCGCTCGTGTGCGGCGACGAGTCGCGGACATTCGCCGAGTTCGACGCCGGCGCGAACCGTGTCGCGCACCACCTCGCTGCTCAGGGCGTCCGGCCCGGCGACCACGTCGGTCTCCACGCCCGCAACAGCATCGAGTTCGTCGAGTCGCTGCTCGGCTGCCTCAAGATCCGTGCCGTCCCGGTGAACGTCAACTTCCGCTACGTCGACGCCGAGCTGACGTACCTATACAACGACGCTCAGCTCGCGGCGGTGATCGCGGACGGCGAGTTCAGCGATGTCATCGCCGACGTGCTTCCCAAGTGCCCCACGGTGCGCCACATCGTGCTCATCGGTGAGGCCGCCGGACCCGCGCTCTCGGAGGCCGCTGCCGCCGCGGAGACCACCATCTCGGTCGCCGACTTCCACAAGGCCGTCGCGGACCAGTCGCCCGAGCGCGACTTCCCCGAGCGCAGCAACGACGACCTGTACATCATCTACACCGGCGGCACCACCGGCATGCCCAAGGGCGTGATGTGGCGGCACGAGGACTTCTACCACGCCGCACTCGCAGGCGGCGCCATCATGGGCGGCGATCCGATCCTCTCGCCCGCCGAGCTCGGTGCCGCTGCGGCCGCGAACCAGTTCGCGATGTCGTACCTGATCACTGCACCCCTGATGCACGGAGCCGCGTCGTACTCGCTGTTCACCTGCATGTTCATGGGTTCCAAGCAGGTCCTCATGTCCAAGTACGACCCGGTCGATGCCCTCGAACTGGTCGACCAGCACAAGATCAACACCGTGATGGTGGTCGGCGATGCGATCGCCCGTCCGCTCTCCGACGCGATCGAGGAGCACGGTGAACGGTTCGACCTCAGCTCGCTGTGGATCATCGGTTCCGGCGGCGCGTTGTGGTCCGCCAGTGTCCGCGAGAAGCTGGGCAAGCTGCTGCCGAACGTCTACCTCCGGGACGCGTTCGGCTCGTCGGAGTCCGGCAACGACGGCGAACTGAAGAAGGATGAGGACGGCCTGTTGCGGATGGCGCCGTCGCCCAAGGCGCGCGTGGTCGACACCGACTTCTCCACGATCGAACCCGGCTCGGACACCGTCGGTTACCTCGCCCGCGCCGGACACGTGCCGCTCGGCTACTTCGGCGACCCCGAGAAGACGGCCGCGACGTTCCCCGTCGTCGACGGTGTGCGGCTGTCGGTTCTCGGCGACCTCGCGCGCGTCGAGGCGGACGGAACCATCATCGTGCTCGGCCGTGGATCGTCGTGCATCAACACCGGCGGCGAGAAGGTGTACGCCGAGGAGGTCGAGGAGGCGCTCAAGAGTCACCCCGACGTGCTGGACGCGCTCGTCGCCGGGATCCCGGATCCCACGTACGGGCAGCGGGTCTCGGCCGTCATCTCGGCCCGCGCCGGCGTCGACGATCTCGACGAGAACGACGTGACCGCGCACTGCCGGACCCGGATCGCGGGCTACAAGGTGCCGCGCACCCTCGTCGTGGTCCCCGAGGTCGTCCGGTCGCCCGCGGGCAAGGCCGACTACCGTTGGGCGAAGGCGACTCTCGAAGCCGCCGACTGACGTTCCGGTCCTGACGGCAACGGCCCGCTCCCTTTCGGGGAGCGGGCCGTTTCGTCGTTCGGGAGGTCAGCTACCGGCGCGGGCCAGCAGGTCGCGTGCCTCGGGGCGGCCGTCGAGCACCCGACCCGTGCGGTACGTGATCTGCCAGCGGCCGTCGATCCGGGCGAACTCCCAGCGGTTCGCGGTCACACGCCAGACGCGGAACCCGTCCGAGTTGTCGTCGTTCATGATGAGCTGCGAATGGCAGGTCGCGACCGCGGTGTCGCCCTCGACGCGGATGTTCATCGGGTCGAGCAGGTGACCGCAGCCGCCGCCGATGTAGTCCTGGTGCGGGCGGGTGCGGACCATCTCCATGATCTCGGCGCGGCCGCGCATGATGCGCATGTCGACGTCGTACACGCCGTCCTCGGCGAACAGTGCGCCCACCCGGTCGGCGTCGCCGGAGTCGACCGCCGGACCGTAGGCCGTCATGATCTCCTGGATGGCGATCTTGTCTTCGAGCAGCTGAACCCGCTCGACGAGGGACTGGACGAGCGCGGCGGTATCGGTCATCAGATCTCCTTCAAAATGTTTGTCCAGCAAATCGGGTGTAACGGCTGTTCTTCGGCGCCGCGTCAGCTGCGCGCGGGATCGAACTCGAGGCCGAGGCCGACGCCGAGCTCGCGCAGCGCCTCGAGCTGTTCGCAGTAGTGCGCGCTGCCCGTCGCGGCGATGGACGCGCTGGTGATCGTGGCGCCCGCGTCGCGTCGACGTTCGAGGGCGCGGACGGTGCGCTCGCGCGCCCCCAAGGGATCGAGGGGCGCGCCGGCGCTCAGGACGACGTCGAACTGGTCGGGGACATCGACCTTGCCGAGCATGGTCGCGAGCTCGTCGACGCTCAGCCCGAACGGGACCCATCCGTCGCCGTGTTCGGTGGCCCGGCGCAGCGACCGCATCGTGCGCCCGCCGATCCACAGCGGCACCCGGTCCTGGACGGCGTGCGGTTCGACGAGGAGGTCCTGGAATTCGTAGTAGGTTCCGCGGTACTCGGGCACGCTCCGGGACAGCGCGGCGCGCAGCGCGGCGAGCGCATCGTCGGCGCGGGCGCCGCGATCCTCGAACGCCGCACCCAACAGGTCGAACTCTTCCTTCAGCGTTCCGACGCCGAGCCCGAGGACCAGTCGTCCACCGCTCACGACGTCGAGGGTGCCGTAGCGCTTGGCGATCTCGAGCGGGTGGTGGTAGCCGAGCACGAGGACCTGGGTCGCGAGGCGGATCCGGGTGGTGCGGGCGGCGAGGTAGCCGAACGTCGCGAGCGGATCCCAGTACGTTCCGCCGCGGGCCTCAGCCACCTCGACCGGGACTGCGACGTGTTCACTGCAGGTCAGGTGGTGGAAGCCGAGACGATCCGCGCATTCGGCCACCCGGGCGAGGTCGGAGATTCCGCCGCCACGCTCCCACTCCGAGTGGGCGCCGGGGTGCAGCACCACGACGGGGGAGACGATTCCGATATGCATCCCTACAGCTCCGTTGCTGGATCGGCCATTGTCGATTCGTTCTACCCGAGCACCATGACGGGCGCCGCAGGTTTTCCGGTGACCGGGAGTTTGTCGGCGCCCGGTGCGTCCGCGCGCTTGCCAGGGCGTCTGGCGGCATGATGTCGATGTCCGATTTCGGGCAAATAATCAATCGATATCGGTCCCGCCCAGCGGGATGCACCTGCTAGCCTGACAGAATTGATTTCAGTTTTGCACCGGTTCGCCCCGCTGATCAGGGGCGCGGATGTTGTTTGGAGGTGTCGATGACTGTCGTCGATTCACATGAGTCGGTCGATGCTCCCGCGCCGCGGCGCGATCTGCCGCCGTCCATGGTCGAACGGATGACGCTGATCCTCGACGCGTTCGACGGCCGCGCATCGCGCTTGACCCTCGAGGAAGTGGCCTGCCGTACGCAGCTGCCGCGCTCGACGGTCCACCGCATCCTCGACCAACTCGTTCGGCTGAACTGGGTGGAGCACGCCTCGTTCGGCTACTGCCTGGGTCGGCGGGCACTCGGACTCGGCGGCGGCGACGGCGGCCACAGCGAGATCCGTGCCGCGGCAGCGCCGTTGCTGCACGAACTGCACATGCAGACCGGGATGGTCGTGCACCTCGCGGTCCTCGACGGGAGCGAGAGCGTCTACCTCGACAAGGTCGGTGGGCGCTTCGCGGCGTCGCTGCCGTCGCGCGTCGGCGGACGCGGTCCCGCCTACTCGACCGCCGGTGGCAAGTCGATGCTCGCGTGGCTCGACCCCGAGCGGGTCGACAGCCTGTACGAGGCGCGCCTGAGCCGCTGCACCGACCGCACGATCACCGACATCCCGACGCTGCACCAGGAGCTCAACCGGATCCGGCAGCGTCGCGGGCTGGCCTTCGAGCGCGGCGAATCCGTTCGCGGCGTGGCGTGTGTCGGGGTCGCGATCCGCGGTCACGACGGCCCCGTCGCCGGCATCTCGTTGTGCGGCGACGCACGCACCGCGCAACTCGAGCGCGTCGCGCCGCTCGTGGTGGACGCGGCCCGCGAGGTGTCGCGCACGCTCTACCCCGAACTCGGCGCGCCCCGGCGTGGCCGTCGTGCACCCGAGAC
The DNA here is from genome assembly GCF_003350365.1 of Rhodococcus sp. AG1013. Taxonomy (NCBI): domain Bacteria; kingdom Bacillati; phylum Actinomycetota; class Actinomycetes; order Mycobacteriales; family Nocardiaceae; genus Rhodococcus; species Rhodococcus sp. AG1013. Next base: position 42,100 of record NZ_QQAT01000018.1, on the reverse strand, counting down.
GCCCGCGAACACCTGGTCCGCCGACGCGATGGACCGCCTGCTGTCCATCCAGAGCGGGCAGTGGATCTAGCGGGATCTAGCGCGCCGCCTGCGCGGGATCGGGAATCGCGATCGGGGCGGGGCCCTCGATGCCGAACTGGCCGCGGAAGAACACCATCGGGCGCTCCTCGCAGACGGTGTCCAGTTCGAGGACGCGGGCGACGATGACGTCGTGGTCGCCGGCGACGTGGACGTTCTCGACCTCGGCGTGGACGCGCATCAGGACGTCCGGTAGCGACGGCGTGTTCCACCGCGACAGCTCCCAGTCGAGATCCTCGTACTTGCGGCCCCGGCTGGAACCGAAGCGCGAGCACAGGTCGGACTGCTCCTCGTGCAGGACGTTGACGCAGAAGCGGCCGGTCTCACGGATCCGCGGCCACGCCCGGCCGCGATGGTCCGCGCAGATCAGGATCAGCGGCGGCTCGAGCGACACCGACGCGAACGACTGGCAGGCGAACCCGACCGGCCCGTCGTCGTCGAGACCCGTCACGATCGTCACGCCGGTCGCGAACTGGCCCATGACCCGGCGCATGTCGGCCGGAGTCGGCGCTCCCACCGAGCTCTCGTGTGCAATCACCTCTGTGGGCATGGGGCCACCTCCGATTCGGTGTGATCGATCGGCGCCCAGCGCGCCGAAGTTGATGTTGGCGAGCGTATGGCGGCACGTTCGTGGCTCTGAACTGCTGTCTCGGTCAGCGGAACCACCCCTGACAGGCGCAGACAGGGAACTTATGGTCTCGCTCATCGGGATGAGATATGGCCCACCTCGGCGCGGACTGGCAGCCTGCCACCCGAATGGGCTGTGACCCGGATGACACATGAGGGACAGAGGCAACGATGACTGCTGAGTTGAGTTACGAGGGAACTCTGAGGGAGCTGCACACCGATGGGGGTGTGCTCCGATACCACGAGGCCGGCGACGGTCCGCCGCTGCTCCTGCTGCACGGTTCGGGTCCGGGAGTCACGGGCTGGCGCAACTACCGCGGCGTCCTCGCCGACTTCGCGGAGCACTTCCACTGCTACGTGCTCGAGTTCCCCGGATTCGGCGTGTCCGATCCGTGCGACGGCCACCCGATGGTCGAGGCGATCAACGCAGTGCCGACCTTCCTCGACGGTCTCGGCCTGGGCGCCGTCGACATGATCGGCAACTCGATGGGTGGTGTCGTCGCCACCCGGATCGCGATCGCCCAGCCCGAGCGTGTCAACAAGCTGGTCTCGATCGGCGGCATGGGCAAGAACGTCCTCTCGTCCAACCCGGGCGAGGGCATCAAGCTGCTCATGGAGTTCACGGACAACCCGACCCGCGAGAGCCTCATCCGCTGGCTGCAGTCCATGGTCTACGACCCCGCGATCGTGACCGAGCAGCTCATCGAGGAGCGCTGGGCGCTCGCGACCGAGCCCAAGACCCTCGAGATCGCCCGCCGCATGTACAGCTCCAAGGCATTCGCGGCGATGGCTGCGGCGAACGCGCAGGCCGACGGCACCCCCTACTGGGCGCAGTTCGGCAAGATCAAGGCCCCCACCCTGCTCACCTGGGGTCGTGACGACCGCGTGAGCCCGGTCGACATGGGCCTGCTGCCGATGCGCGACATCCCGAACGCGGAATTCCACGTGTTCCCCAACTGTGGCCACTGGACCATGATCGAGGCGCGCGACGCTTGGGTCTCGACGGTCCTGGCCTTCCTTCTGCGTGACGAGAAGTAGGCGAAACCCAATGGCAGACAAGAAAGCCGGCACCGAGAGCTTCGACACTGTCGTCGATTTCCTGATCGTCGGCAGTGGCGGCGGTGGCATGGCTGCCGGCATCACCGCGGCGGATCGCGGTATGTCGGCCCTGATCATCGACAAGGGCAAGACCTACGGCGGCTCCACCGCGATCTCCGGTGGCGGCATCTGGATCCCCAACGCGCCCGTGCTGGTGCGCAAGGGCGCCGGCGACTCCCGTGAGTCGGTCCGTCGCTACCTCGACGTCGTCACCGACGGCAAGGTGTCCGACGAGCGTCTCGACGCCTACGTCGACAACGGCCCGCCGATGATGGAACTGCTCGAGCGCAGCCCGCACATCGAGTTCTACTGGGTGAAGGGCTACTCGGACTACCACCCCGAGGAGGAGGGCGGACGCCCCCTCGGCCGCACCACCGAGTGCACGCCGTTCGACACCCGCAAGCTCGGCGAGGACGAGAAGTACCAGCGTCCCAACAGTCTCAAGGGCCCGCTCGGCCTGTGGATCACGTCGAAGGACTACCGCGACCTGGCGATGGTCAAGCGCACGTGGCGTGGACGCCGGGCATCGCTCATCGCGGCGTGGCGTGTGTCGTCGAACGTCATCCGTCGCCGCCACATGGCGACCGGTGGCCGCGCGCTCGTCGCCCGTATGCGCATGGCGCTCAAGGACGCCGGCGTCCCGCTGTGGCTGCAGACGTCGATGAAGGAACTCATCGTCGACTCGAAGGGTGCCGTCGTCGGCATCACCGCGGAGCGCGAGGGCAAGCTGGTGCGGATCGGCGCCCGCAAGGGTGTCCTGCTCGCCACCGGCGGTTTCGACCACAACAACGAGATGCGCGCGCAGTACCTGCCCGAGCACGGCGCCCCGAACATCAGCGCCGGTGCACGCGAGAACCTCGGTGACGGCATCCTCGCGGGCCAGAAGCTCGGTGCCGCCGTCGATCTCATGGACGATGCATGGTGGATGCCGTCGGTCATGCACCCGATGGGTGCGGTGATCCCGCTGGTGTCCGAGCGGTCCATCCCGCCGGCCGTCATCGTCAACCAGGACGGCAAGCGCTTCACCAACGAGTCGTCGCCGTACGTGAACTTCGTGCACGACCAGCTCGACGGGGGACACGTCCCGGCGTACTTCATCATGGACAGCAAGGCTCGTTCGCGGTACCCGTTCGCGCAGGTGCTGCCCGGTGCTCCGTTCCCGCAGGGCTTCTACGACAAGGGCATCGTGCACAAGGCGAACTCGCTGAGCGAGCTGGCCGGCAAGATCGGCGTCCCGGCGCAGAACCTGCTCGAGACCGTCGACCGGTTCAACGGCTACGCCCGCACCGGCAAGGACGAGGAGTTCGGTCGCGGCGACAGCGCGTACGACCAGTACTACGGCGATCCGACGATGAAGAACCCGGCGATGGACGAGATCGTCAAGGGCCCCTTCTACGCGGTCCGCATCGAGGCCGGCGACCTCGGCACCAAGGGTGGTCTGGTCACCGACGCCGAGGCTCGCGTGCTGCGCGAGGACGGCTCGGTCATCGACGGCCTGTACGCGACGGGCAACACGTCCGCGTCCGTCATGGGCAACGAGTACGCCGGTGCCGGCGCGACGATCGGCCCCTCGATGGTGTTCGGTTACGTGGCCGCAAACCACGTCGCCGATACCGCCTCGGACCGCACCGCCGCGTCCGACACGAAGTAGCACGCACAGGGTCCCGAGTGATCACTCAGCGGGACTGGGAAACAGGCTCTGACGTGGCCGAATTCCAGTCCCGCTGAGCGGGAGATGTTTTGTTCCCCAGGCGCCGTTCCTGGGACCGTTCCACCTACACGATCAGCGCGGTCGAAGAGCGTTGGTCCCCACTCGCACCAGGAGGGCGCGATGCTCGATCGTCTGTCGCCGACGATGGGCCGCGCCGGTGCTCACCCCAGCTTCCTCGAGCATGCCGACGAGCATGCCAAGCGCCACGGCGCATCCGAACCGCGATTTTCGTCGAGGCCGGTCGCCCGAGCTTGCCGGAGGACAGGTAGACCAATTGCTCTAGACCGCAGTAGGTCTGCCGCTAAGAATTGACCCGCGTCGCCGTGGGATCGCAGAGAGAGAGCTGATAGCTATGGGTCAGGTTTTGGACAACATCATGCAGTTCGCGGACGAGATCCGCGAGGGTGGCATCGAGGGCGAGAAGCTGATGCGCCTGTCGGACGGCAACGCGAAGCGTGTGCGCGACGCCGGCGTCATCCGGATGCTGCAGCCGAAGGAGTTCGGCGGCCTCGAGGCGCACCCGCGTGAGTTCGCCGAGACGGCGATGGCCCTGGGCGCCGTCGACGGCTCGACCGGCTGGGTCTCCGGCATCGTCGGTGTCCACCCGTGGGAGATGGCTTTCTTCGATCCCAAGGCGCAGCACGAGGTCTGGGGCGAGGACGTCGACACTTGGATCGCGTCGCCGTACGCACCCATGGGTGTCGCGGTGCCGGTCGACGGCGGCTACATCCTGAACGGCCGCTGGTCGTTCTCCACCGGCAACGACCACTGCGAGTGGGTCATGATCGGTGCTCTCGTCGGTGACCAGAAGGGTGTTCCCACCGGCAAGATCCTGCATGTGCTGGTTCCGAAGGCGGACTACACCGTCGACCACGACAGCTGGAACGTCGTCGGCCTCCGTGGCACCGGTTCGAAGGACTTCACCGTCAAGGACGCCTTCATCCCCGAGTACCGCACGATCGACTCCGAGATCGTCCTCAGCGGCAACGGTGCCAAGCACGCCGGCCGTGACGAGACGCTGTACAAGTTCCCGTTCTCGTGCATCTTCCCGCTCGGCATCTCCTCGTCGCTGATCGGCATGTGCCAGGGCGGTCTCGCGCTGTACATCAACGCGCAGAAGGAGCGTGTCGCGGTCACCGGTGTCCCGATCAAGGAGGACCCGTACGTCCTCTACGCCATCGGTCAGGCCGCCGACGAGATCAACGCTGCGCGCGTGTCGATCCTCGAGACCGTCGACCGCTTCTGGGACAAGACGGAGAAGGGCCAGGAGGTCACCTTCGAGGAGCGTGCGATCGGCCGCCGCACCCAGACCAACGCCGCGTGGCGTGCCGTGAGCGCCCTCGACGAGATCTTCGCGCGCGCCGGCGGCGGTGCGATGAAGGTGACGCTTCCGCTGCAGCGCTTCTGGCGTGACGCGCACGTCGGCCTGACCCACGCGATCCACGTGCCCGGCTCGATCAACCATGCCTCGGCACTGACCCAGCTCGGTGGTGAGCCGCAGGGCGTTCACCGCTCGATGATCTAGTTCGAACCCACCTGCATTCCTTACTCAGGGACGGATTGATATGACGGAAATTCGGGGTCTCGGCTACCTCAGGATCCAGACTCAGGACATCGCTCGTTGGCGGGAACTGCTCGTCGACGGCCTCGGCATGGCAATCGGCACGGGACCCGAAGAGGATGGCCTGTACCTGCGGGTCGACGAGCGCCGTGCGCGCTTGGCCGTCCTGCCGGGCGAATCCGACAAGGCTCTCGCGGTCGGCTGGGAGGTGCGTGACGAGTTCGCTCTGCAGCGCGTCCAGGAAGCTGTCGAGAAGTCCGGCATCGAGGTCGAGGTTCTCTCGCACGAGGAATCCATCTACCGCGACGCCGAGAAGGTCATCGCGTTCGACGACCCGGCCGGCACCCGCATCGAGGTCTTCTTCGGTCCGGTTCTCGACCACAGCCCGGTCGTCACGCCGCACGGCGGCAAGTGGGTCACCGGCACGCAGGGCCTCGGCCACGTCGTGCTGCCGACCGCGAAGTTCGCGGAGTCGTACGCCTTCTACACCGAGGTGCTCGGCTTCCTCCCGCGCGGTGCCATCCGGCTCGCGGACGGCGTCTCGCGCGTCCGCTTCCTCGGTGTCAACGAGCGCCACCACAGCCTGGCGCTGTGCCCGGCACCGCCGACCGACGAGCCCGGCCTGGTGCACCTGATGACGGAGGTCGACACCCTCGACGCCGTCGGCCAGGCGCTGGACCGTGTCGCGAAGAACGGCTTTACGATCTCCTCGACCCTGGGTCGCCACACGAACGACAAGATGGTGTCGTTCTACGTGCGCGCACCCGGCGGCTGGGACCTCGAGTTCGGTACCGAGGGCATGGCGGTCGACGAGACCTTCTACACCGCCGAGGAAATCACGGCGGACAGCTACTGGGGCCACGACTGGTCGGCCTCGGAGCCGCTGAAGGCGTTCATCCCCAAGGCATGATCGTCCGGTAGAGACGGGACGGGCCCCGCACGGATTCGGCGGGTTCACACGGTCGTCGCAACACTCTCGATGTGAGGGGTTGCGGCGACCGTGTCGTTTTCGGAGGACTGTGCTCGGTTCGGTGATCGGTTGGTGGGTTTGGTTGATTCCGGTGTGTCGGTGAAGGATGCCGCGGCGGCGTTGGGGATTGCGCGGCAACGGTGTTACTCGATTCTGCGGGCGACCGGACGCCCCGCAGGTCGGTCGCGTGGCCCCCGCCGTGCGGTCGATCGGCGGCAGGTCGCGGCGGTGTTCACCGTGACCGGGTCGATCAACCAGGCGGCGAAGTCGTGCGGGGTGTCGCATTCGGTCGCCCGGCGGATCCTGGTGGCCGAAGGCCTGGTCGACGAGGCGAAGGCGCCGGTGGGCAAGGCGGAGGCCAGACGCCGGTTCCTCGAACTCGTCGGGTCGGGTTGGTCGGTCAGGCGTGCCGCCCGGGAGGTCGGGGTCCACGAACGCACCGGACGGGACTGGCGTGACGGCACCCGCAAGGTCGGCAACAAACGTATCCACCGCGACGGGACGGTCGTGGACTACGGCCGTGGTGCTCGATACTCGGTGCCTGTGACCACGCCTCGCGGGGCCGGCCCCGCCACGATCAGCGGCCGGTATCTGTCCTTGCCGGACAGGTTGGCGATCGCGGACGGGTTGTTGACCGGTCGGTCGTTGCGGGCGATCGCGGCCGGGATCGGCAAGGACGTTTCGACGGTCTCGCGGGAGGTCCGCGCCCGCAGTATCGCGGGAACGTATCTGCCCTATCAGGCCGACCGGGCCGCGGCGGCCGCTCGTGCCCGGCCGAAACAGTCCAAACTGGTCACCAGCCAGGTGTTGCGTGAGGCGGTGACCGACGGGCTGTCGCAGCGGTTGTCTCCCGAACAGATCTCGCACCGCCTGGTGAAGGACTTTCCGGACGACGAGAGCATGCGAGTGAGCCACGAAACGATCTACCAGGCACTGTATTTCCAGGCCCGTGGCGGCCTCAAACGTGAAGTGCAGCAGACGCTTCGGTCTGGGCGAGCGAGGCGGATACCGCGCCGCGCCCCGGATCGGCGCACCCACCGGTTCCTCGACCCGATGATCATGATCAGTGACCGGCCAGCCGAGGCCGACGACCGTGCCGTGCCGGGCCACTGGGAGGGCGACCTGATCATGGGTGAAGGCAACAAGTCCGCGATCGCCACGCTCGTCGAACGCTCCACCCGCTACACCATGCTGGTGCACCTTCCCGGCCGCCATGACGCCGAAACCGTCAGGGACGGGCTGGTCGCGACGATCTCGACCCTGCCGGCACACCTGCGGGGATCGCTCACCTGGGATCAGGGCAGCGAGATGGCCCGCCACAAACAGTTCTCGATGGCCACCGACATGGCGGTCTACTTCTGCGACCCCGCCAGTCCCTGGCAGCGCGGCACCAACGAGAACACCAACGGACTGCTGCGGCAGTACTTCCCCAAGGGCACCGACCTGAGCGTGTTCGGACCCGAGGACCTCGAACACGTCGCCCAGGAACTCAACGGCCGTCCACGCAAAACGCTCGACTGGGATACCCCAGCCGAGCGTCTGCGTGATCTACTTACCGCCTAAAACCAGGCAGTGTTGCGACGACCCCTTGAAACCGCCTTCCTCCGTGCGGGGCCCTTTCGTCGTTGGACGGTGCGGTGTCAGGCGGGCAGGTCGAGTGAGCGCGCCAGCGTCGGCCACGCCTTGGGCAGCCGGTCCCGCCAGTACGACCATCCGTGGATGCCGACGGCCTCGTAGTCGAAGGTGGCGGGGATCTTCAGCTTGTCGAGCTGGGCGTCGAGCCGGTGGGTGCAGGCGTTCGCGACGGCCTCCATGGGGCCGCCGATGAACACCCGGTCGACGAAGTCCGGGGAGCCCAGTTCCTCGTACTTACCCGGGATGCCGGTCGACACCGAGACGTAGATGTCCATGCCGCGCAGCTGCTCCGCGTTGCGGACCGTGTCGTGGGCGGCCCACTCGGGACCGCCGACCTCGCCCCACAGGTTGCCCGGGTCTCCGCCGCGCGACGACACCGTCGCCTGCACGCTGGCCCGGCCCAGGTCGTCCGTCGTCGAGTAGCACCCGCTGAACACCGCGATGCCGCGGTACATCCCGGGATTCCGGTGCGCGAGCATCATCGCGCCCTGCGAGCCCATCGAGATGCCGAGCAGCGACTTGTCGCCGTTGGTGTGCAGGCGCGTGTCCAGCAGCGGCGGCAACTCCTCGGTGATGAACGTTTCCCACTTGTGCAGGCCGACACCCGAATCGACCCGGTCCCAGTCGGTGTACAGGCCGGACACGCCGCCGTTGATCATCACGACGTTGACGTTCTTGTCCGCGAAGAAGGCCGGGGCCCCGCCGATGGTGGCCCACCCGCTGGTGTCCTCGCCCGCGTCGACACCCTCGAGCGCGTAGATCGACGGTCGCGGCACCGAGTTGTCCTTGGGAAGAAGCACTTCCACACCGACCTCGCGGCGCAGCGCGGGCGAGGCCACCGTGAAGCGGACCATCTGCTCGGTCTTCTGCTCCTCGCCCACGATGGCGGCGACGGTGATGTCGTCGCGCAGCGGCGGTAGCGGCGGCCGTTCGTTCTGGAGTGGACCGGGGATGACCGATCCGGCGCTGACGCTGCCCCCGTTTTCGCCGCTGCCGGTCGAGCTGCCGGCGGTCGCCGCGCTCCCCGCGTTGCTGGCGCTGCCCAGGCTACCGGCGCTGCCCGAGTCCTCGGAGCTTCCAGTGCTTCCGGTGCTTCCGGAGCTTCCGCTGCTCCCGGGCGCCGCCGCGGCCTCACCCGCCAGCGGCAGCGCCACCAGTGCGGCGAGCGACAGGCCGAGCAACCCGCGTCGAAGCCTGCGCGCCGGTGCGCACGTCGGATCGGAACCCCACATCGAGAAAACCCCCAAAAGTCATGGATAGAGCGATCTGACGGTACTCCGCCGCACCGACACGCGTCCCCGAGTTACGCAGAACCGGGCGTCGGACCTCGCTCGACCGGTCTACACTCCGGCGGCATGGCGGACGTCCGCGTGGGCATCTCCGGGTGGGTGTACCCGGGGTGGCGCGGTGGCTTCTATCCCGAGGGGCTCGTACATCGCGAGGAGTTGGCGTACGCCTCCGCGCACCTGACGTCGATCGAGATCAACGGGTCGTTCTACGCGTTGCAGAAGCCGTCCAGCTTCGCGAAGTGGCGGGACGAGACGCCTGACGGCTTCGTGTTCGCGGTCAAGGGTGGCCGCTACATCACGCACGTACGCAGGCTGCTCGACGTCGAGATCCCGCTGGCCAACTTCTTCGCGGCGGGGGTCCTGGCACTGCGCGACAAGCTCGGTCCGATCCTCTGGCAGCTGCCTCCGAACATGCAGTTCGACGCCGACCGGCTCGACGCGTTCCTCGCGCTGCTGCCGCGGACCACCACCGCCGCCTGCGCCCTCGCGGAGCGCCGCGACGACAAGCTGTCCGACGACCGGGTCCTGGTCGTCACCGACGCCGAGCGTCCCATCCGGCACGCGCTCGAGGTGCGGCACGCGAGTTTCGCCGTGCCCCAGGTGGTGACGATCGCCCGAGAGCACGGCGTCGCACTGGTCCTCGCCGACACGGCCGGGAAGTACCCGCGGATCGACGAGACGACCGCCGATTTCGCCTACGCGCGGTTGCACGGCGACGCCGAGCTGTACGCGAGCGGTTACACCGACGAGGCCCTCGACGGATGGGCCGAGAAGGTGCGCGGGTGGCAGCAGGACGGCAGGGACGCGTTCGTGTACTTCGACAACGACATGAAGGGCTACGCGCCGTTCGATGCGATGGCACTGTTGGACCGTCTCGGGTAACCGGGACGGCTACGTCCGATCCGGGCACTGTCGCGCGGTGAACGAGATACAGGCGATCGGCGCGTCGTGTCCGGCTTGTCGTAAGTTGACAGGAGTCGAAGTAAATCCAGTGAAGTGGAATCAACCGAGCGATCCGGATGTACGGACGCAGCCTTCCCACGAGATGGGGTCCGATGGATAAGTCCGGTGTCAAGGAAACTTTCGATTCCGTCGCGGAGTACTACGACCGGATGAATCGCGTGATGACCTTGGGGCGACACCGGCACTGGTGAGATCGCTCTCGCCGCGCGGTCTTTGTATCCGCACGCCGCGATCACCGCTGCAGACTTCTCGGAGCGCATGCTTGCCGCCGCGGCTACCAGAGCAATCGGCGATGCCATCTCGTGGCAAGTTGCCGACGCCAACGACCTGCCGTTCCCGGACGAGGCGTTCGATAGCGTCACGTCCGGGTATCTGCTTCGAAATGTCGACGACGTTTACCGGGTATTGGCAGAAAAGTTCCGCGTGCGGGACACATGTTCGGATATCCACTACCTGGCCTTCCAACCGTCCTGTGGCGGCGTCAGGTACGCGTTGCTTCCAGGAAATCCGAGATCGCCGCGGTCAGCTTCTTCAGGGTGCATCTGCTTCCGGTGCCCGCCCAACGGCCAGGTGGGAACGATGCATCGGTACCGGTCGCGTAGTTCGGCGACAACGTTCCGCCACACCGAACCGTCCATGATCAATCCGTGAATGAACATCAGGACCGGACCATCGCCACCGGTGTCTTCGTACTCGATAGGTCCCGCCGATAGTTCCACCTCGCGCATGTCCATTCCCCCTCGTGACACAGCAACCGAACGTCAGCCGCACGCCATCAGCGCGGCAACCTAGTGCCGGAACCGCCAAAGATAATCGACTCCGAGAAGCGCCACGCGTAGTGTGCGAAAGTCAAGTCGTGACTGGACGTTCGACGCGATTGCACTGTTGAACCGTCTCGGGTGAGCTGAGATGGCTGCATCAGGTTCAGGGATTCGTGAGCGTCGGCGAACACGGAGGATTGCTGGCGTATGAGTCCGCAGTCAGAGGGTCCGAACCCGCCGATGTCGAATGCGGACTGCGATGCGACGATCTCGGCGGCGAGACCGAATGCCTAGACCCAGACCTCCGCGGTACATAAGGCTGTGCTGGAGCGGCCCAGCGGTGACCAGGAGATCGCCGCCGGGCCGCGGTGGCGGTCGAGGTCGGACAGGGCTGTCGGTGAATCACCGCGAACTCCTGGACCAACCCTTTGCCGCTGAGGAACTTCCTAGAAGGGGCGCGCCGGAAGTGGCTTGATCAAGTGTTCGAGTAGGGGTGCCGACTGTGCACAGGTGAGCACCTCGGACGGGTCGAGTCGGATGTACTCGCGTGTGGATGGGTCGACCTCCCACACATCCTCACCGATGAGTCGACCCTGGTCGTCGTAGGGCCAGTTCATGTACTGCCGATTCTTCATCAGGTACGTGGCCTGCGGGTCGACATCGATGCCCTCCGCCACGAGCGCGGCTCCTGGAGTCTGCTGGTAGAGAACAAAGTCGGTACAGATCAGATTGTCGCCGACAGCGATCTTCTCGTCTTCGACGTAAAAGATGCACTCCCCGGTGCCAGCCCATTCGCTGTAGACACTCTTGATCGCGTCGGCGCCCTCGAGCCTGATCGTGCGACCGAAAGTGTTGAAATTGTAGACGGGTTCCTCGACCATCATGTCGGGCGCGAAGATTTCCTCCCAGCGACCGGCGACCTCCAGGTTGCGGTGCCGGTTGTAAGCATGCAGCAGGTAAAGGTGCCGCGGGTTGACGGTCCGCTCGATCAGCTGCGCGACCGCGATATTCGTCTCGGTGACGTCGAATCTACTCATCACTGTTTCCTTTCAGGATCTGAAATTGGGGCGTGGGCTTTTCGAGGGCAAGCCCCGAAGCGCATATGTCGGTAGGGGATATTTCAGAATGGCCTGTCGCCCGCGATCGTCGCGCGCTCCATTTTCCGGACGGCCGGCCAGTAGTCCTGAACCGCGTAATGCTGCGTAGATCGGTTGTCCCAAATCGCGACGCAATCCTTCGTCCAGGTCCAGCGGACCTGGTACTCGGGGATCGCTGCCCGACTCTTCAGATGGTTGAGCAAATCGCTCGCGCCGGGCGAGTAATCGGCGCCGTAACGCACTCGGTCCGGGGTGTGGAAGTTGGTAATGTGCGTCGTGAAAACATTCACATAGAGGATCTCTTCCCCCGTCTCAGGATGCGTGCGAACCACCGGATGCTCGGCATCGGGGAAGCTCTCTTTCAGTTCGTGCCGTACTTCTATCGGCTTCGAGGCGCCGAAGACTGCCTCGAAGCTGTGCCGGGCACGCAAGGATTTGACCTGATCCTTGACGTGATCCGGAAGTTCGCGGTATGCCTCGACCATGTTGACCCAAATGGTGTCGCCACCAATTTCAGCCGGTTCCACACAACGCAGTACGGACGCCATTGAGGGGCTCTCCCGCCAACTCGTATCGCTGTGGTAGGAATTCTCGTAGTGGCCCTCGCTCGACGTATCCTTATACAGGAGAACAACACCGGAATCATCGTCGGTGTTTGGGTGGCCATCTTCCAGCGGTCCGAACTTCTTGGCGAAGGCCACGTGTTGGATGCGTGTCATTTCCTGGTTTCGGAGAAATAGCACTTTGTGCTTCAGGAGAAGCGACTTCACCTCGGCGAAGAGGGCATCATCGCGGGTGATGTCAGGAATCTGTATGTCGAGCAGTTCGGCCCCGATATGTCGGGTCAGTTGCTTCACCTTGATCAAGGAATTCCCGGCTTGCGATGGCTCCTCGATTTGAACGGCGTGCATGGGTGTCACTCCTTTGATTTCGGGGGAGAGGGGTACTCGGCCAGCTCGGCCGGAGGGCGACAGGTTCGCTCGTTGGGTGCTCTTCATTTGCGGTCCGGTGAAGCATGGATCCGCACCGTCAGATGTCGAAACTCTAGCGCCCAGTCCCGGCAGGAAATTGACCTCACGTTGCACCTTGCTTGACGCGCTATTGCTCCGCCCGCAGGGTTACCGATGGGGGAGGGGCTACGTGAACGCCCTACCGGCGCATCGGATATCGGATTCGGTTTCCGTGCGCTCCCGCACCCGTTGCGGCGGCGACGATTGCTACCCGCCTGTCCTGCAACTTCCGCGGGGAGGCGGGTATCTGGGTTTCCAATCCTGTTGGCCGGAGCCGCTATACGCCCGGTCGAATGTAGGGTAGGAGCGGGGCACGAGCGTGGTCCGGTGTCGAGGATGGTGAAGCTGCTGTGGATCCCGACCGAGCAGTATTGGAATGGGATCTCGCCCTCGAGCCGACCGCCAAAGGCATCTGCCGGGTGATGCCGGCCAAGCTGACGGACGCTCGAAGGCAATCGAAAGGAGGCTTCGATGACCCGGCTTGTCCGTAACGCAACGCTGACGGGATACCTGGAGCTCATTCGTTCTCGGGAAGTCGACCCACTTCCGTTGCTCAGGTCTGTCGGGCTCCAGGTAGCCGACCTGGCCATGCCGAATCAGTGGATCGCCATCGACGCCGCCGCCCGACTCCTCGAGATCTCTGCGGTCGCAACCGGTCTCGAAGGTTTCGGATTGCGCCTGGCCGAGAACCGAAAGTTCTCCAATCTGGGCCCGATCAGTGTAGCCGCGCAGGGCGAACCGGATATGCGCAGTGTGCTGATGATGCTCAGTCGCTATCAGCACCTACGCAGCGAGGCTATCAACGTTCGGATAGCTGAAACTGATGACCTCGTAAAGGTTAGGCTTGACTTCGACATAGTCCCTGCCAGCGCCTCGCGGCAGTTCTCCGAGATGATCGTAGGGGCACTTCTTCGGCTGATCAAGATCGTTTCCGGAGGCCGTTGGACACCGGCAACCGTTTGTTTTACGCACGACGCACCGGACGCCCTGACGCTTCACCGCCGTACCTTGGGAAATTCGATCCGATTTGGCGAGAATTTCAATGGCTTCGGGTTCTACGCTGGCGATCTTGATATCCCCAATAGCCTGTTCGACCCTTCATTTCAGCCGTTCGCGAAGGAGTATATCGACACGATCGCCAGCCCGCGACCCGTCGACGATCTCGACCGCATTCGTGAACTGATCGAAACCACGCTGCCGACGGGGCGGTGCTCGCTGCAGCATGTCGCGAAGACGCTGGGAGTCAACCGCGTCACGGTCCATCGGCTTCTTGCCAGATCGAACACATCATTCTCGGAGATCCTCAATACCACCCGGGTGGATTTGGCTCGGATATATGTCACACAGCGGACGCGTTCCCTAACGGATGTTGCTGGTCTGCTTGGGTTTTCCGAACTATCTGCGTTCTCGCGCTGGTTTCGAACCGAGTTCGGGTCCAGTCCAACGGCCTGGAGGGCTGCACTTTAGAGCAGGTGTTGGTCGTCGGGCCTGTGCACTGTCGGCGCGGGACCACTGAGTGCATCACCGGTCGCGGCGGGCACTGCACATTCACGGTCGAGGGGTCCGAATGGTCGGCGGTCCTCGGGTGATGGGGGCTTAGGCCGGTGCCCGGAGCGTCCGATCAGCGGAGAGCGCTTGGCGGCAGACGCAGTGCAACAGTATGTCAATCCAGCCGTAACGCAGCGTCAATCGAATGTGGCGCAGTCCCTATAGCGTGATGTGCAACATAACTGCGGCATTAAGTGCCGTCGAACACATGGTGTCTGCGGTGATCCGGTGGGTTCACGGGACTCCGCTTTCCGATGTCGGGTCAATTCGGGTGGGGGCTTGTGAAGGCTCGGTCGACTAGTTCGGTCGACCGGCGCGGTTATGCCCCCGGGGAAACGGTGAACCCGCAGATCCGCCGCTGGCCGCGATACATGAGCTGGCTCTGCGGCCTGCTGATTCTGCCGAATTATGGACGCCACAACATGTTCCGATCCAGCACTGCGTTCGCTACGACCGCACCACGAAACTGAGAGAGAAGCCACATGCTCAATCTGTCCATGCTCCTGGAGGATTCCGCTCGTCGGTATCCGGACCGTGACGCGCTCGTCCAGGGCGAACAGCGGTTCACCTATGCCCAGGTGGATGCCGTCTCGAACCAGGTAGCCAACCTTCTCGTCTCGAGCGGGATCCGGCCAGGCGACAAGGTGGCACTTTCTCTCCCGAACGTGCCATGGTTTCCGATTCTCTACTACGGAATCCTCAAGGCCGGCGCGGTCGTGGTGCCACTGAATATTCTGCTCAAGGGCCGTGAGATCGCCTATCACTTAGCCGATTCGGACGCCAAAGCGTACTTTTGCTTCGAGGGTACATCGGACCTGCCGATTGCCGAGTTTGCCCGGGAGGGCTACGAAGACGCCCCGACCTGCGAGCACCTGTTCGTCGTTGGCGCAGACCAAGCGCCTACCGCCGAGGGCATTGCCCAGCTGGCGCAAGCGCTCGTGGATCAGCCCAGCGAGTTCGAGAGTCTGCTGTGCGAGGCCACCGACACCGCGGTGGTCCTGTACACCAGCGGCACCACCGGCCAGCCCAAAGGCGCCGAGCTGACACACTCGAACATGGTGCTGAATGCGCTGACGGCTAACCGACTGTTCGACTCGCGGCCCAGCCGGCACGACAAGCACCTGACGGCCCTACCGCTCTTCCACACCTTCGGTCAGACCGTGAACATGAATTCGGCGTTCTCGATGGCCGCGACGTTGATCTTGTTGCCGCGGTTCGACGCTCAGTCCGCACTGCGGATCATGAACGAACAGGACGTGACCGTCTTTGCGGGCGTACCGACCATGTACTGGGGTTTGCTCGAGGCCATCGATACGCTCGACGACGGGATCGATGTCGAACGGATCGCCAAGAATCTTCGCAGGGCGATCTCGGGCGGGGCGTCGATGCCGGTCGAGATTCTCAAGCAGTTCAACGAACGATTCGGAGTTCAGATCCTCGAAGGTTACGGGCTCTCGGAGACGTCACCGCTGGCGGTGTTCAGCGACTCCGAGCGGGATCCGCGACCCGGTTCCATCGGCACGCCGGTATGGGGCGTGCAGGTCCGCCTGGTGGATGAGCAATGGAACACTGTGGCCGAATCAAATTCAGTGGGAGAGATTGCAATTCGTGGACACAACGTGATGAAGGGATACTACAACCGGCCCGCGGCAACCGAAGAGGTGATGTGCGACGGCTGGTTCCGCAGCGGGGATCTCGCCCGCCGCGACGAGGACGGCTTCTACTACATTGTCGACCGGGCAAAGGACATGATCCTCCGCGGTGGGTTCAACGTGTACCCGCGAGAGATCGAGGAAGTGCTCATGGCGCACGAGGCCGTCTCCCTGGCGGCAGTGGTCGGCGTACCGCACGAAAGTCACGGCGAGGAGGTCAAGGCGTTCGTCATCCTCGACAAGGATGCCGAAATCTCCGAAGGGCAGTTGATCGACTGGACCAAGACGCAGATGGCCGCCTACAAGTACCCGCGTCTGGTCGAGTTTGTCGCGTCATTGCCGATGACCGCCACCGGAAAGATCCTCAAGCGCAGCCTCGCCTGAAGCCGAACAAATGCGTGCCGGCCGGCCTGCGGTGGGCGCCTAGTCGCAGCGCCATTCCGATCGCTACCGGTTCGGTCAGCAAACCATTTAGGAGCAAGCCATGCTTGACGAATTGCAAATCGTTGTCCGAGACGTTCGCTCACCGGTCGTAACTAACAGATCCGACTCCGATGAGGCTGTGGTCTTCGTGCACGGTAATCCAGGGGCAAGCAACGACTGGGCCCCACTACTGACGAAGGTCGCCGACTTTGCACGAGTGATTGCGCCCGATATGCCGGGCTTCGGCGATGCAGAGCAGCGTGCGGACCAGGACTACACCGTGCCCTCCCAGGCAGCGCATCTTGGTGGAATCATCGATCAGTTGGGCGTCGAGCGTGCACATCTCGTCCTACACGATTTCGGAGGTCCATGGGGCCTGACCTGGGCAATCAACCATCCGGAGCAGGTCGCGAGTATCACCCTCATCGATACCGGCATCAACCGGGAGTCGCATTGGCATGGTCTTGCGCGCCTGTGGCGTACAGCGATTGCGGGCGAACTGGTGCAGCTGATGCTGAGGCCCCGGATCAACCGATCAATTATTCGCCGCAAGAATCCCGCGTTGCCCGATCAGTGGCTGGAGCAAATTGTGGGCCACATGGCTCCCAGCGGGACCAAGCGAGCAGTGCTGCAGATGTACCGTTCCCTCGATCTTGCTGCGCTCGAGAGGGCGCTGACAGGCCCGCTGCGCGACCTGACTACTCCCGCCCTAGTCGTCTGGGGCGAGGACGATCCGTTCGTTCCCTCCGATCTCGCCCGCCAGCAGTTGCAGAGTTTCCCAGGCGCGCGGGTCGAAATCGTGCCGGGGACCGGGCACTGGCCCTGGCTGGATGAGCCCGAGAAGGTCAACGAAATTGTGCTGCCGTTCCTTCGCGCGCAGCTCGGCAGTTCGTTGTCCGACGCGGCCGGTGATTCTTGCCAGGACATGCCCTCGACTGCATCCGGTCATTAGATTAGGAGCACACATGGTGCTACCCACCACTTCCAGTGAAGACCCGGCTGACACACCAGTTGCCCGGTCGAGCAGGTATCCGTGGATAGTGTTCGCCCTGACCTTCGGACTGCTGCTCTCGGACTATATGTCCCGACAGGTTCTCAGTGCAGTCTTCCCGTTCTTGAAAACCGAATGGGCGCTGTCTGATTCCCAGCTTGCCTCGCTCTCCAGCGTCGTGGCGCTAATGGTCGGCCTGCTCACCCTGCCGTTGTCCTTGCTGGCAGACCGGTGGGGTCGAGTCAAGAGCCTGATCCTCATGGCTGTTCTGTGGAGCGTCGCCACCCTGTTGTGCGCGCTGGCCACCAGTTACGAACAGATGCTCGGCGCCCGCTTCCTCGTCGGAGTCGGTGAGGCCGCCTATTCGAGCGTCGGTATCGCCGTCGTGCTCAGCGTCTTCGCGCCCCGACTGCACGCCACTCTCAGCGGGGCCTTTCTGGCCGGCGGATCGTTCGGGTCGGTGATCGGTGTCGCATTCGGTGGTGTCATCGCCGTCCACTTGAGTTGGCGCTGGTCGTTCGCTGGTATGGCTGTCTTCGGTCTGATCTTGGTCGCGCTCTACCGTGCCCTGATCACCGACCACAAGCTGGCCCAGCACGCCGCCGATGACGTGTCCGCGGTCGCTGCTGCGCCGCCGGTGGGTTACCGCGCCCCGGTGTCGAGTCTGTTTACCAATCCGGCCGTCTTGTGCGCCTACATCGGTGGCGGACTTCATCTGTTCACCGCCGGAGTGTTGCTGTCTTGGCTCCCGAGCTTCTTCAACCGCTACTACGGCCTTGCTCCGGCCGAAGCCGGGCTGATGGCGTCACTCTTCGTGTTGCTCGTGGGCAGTGGCATGGTGATCTGCGGCATCATCACTGACCGGGTCGGTCGTACCGACACGAGCCGCAAGTGGACCGCCGCCATCGCCTTCTGCGTAATGTCGCTCGTATTCTTGACGATAGGATTTCGCGTCGGTACCGGGGCCGCGCAGATGGTCCTGATCGGAATCGGCGCCTTCTTCTCCGGCGGGGCGTCCGGACCGTCCGCGGCGATGGTAGCGAACCTCACGCACTCTTCTGTCCGAGCCTCTGCAATGGGTACTCTCGCCGTTGCCTACAACCTGCTGGGCATGGCACTGGGGCCATTCGTCGTCGGTGTCCTTGCCGATCGTCTCGGGCTGCTCGGGGCTCTGCAACTCTCCCCGCTGGTCTACCTCGGCGCGATCGTCGCACTGGTCGCCGGCAAGCGTCTCTACCCGGCAGGCTTGCGCAAGCTCACTGCACTGACGGCGAACACGTCAATCCCTTGAACACCTGGCCCACCGAAGCTGCTGGTATAGCAAGCACTGTCGCAGTGTGACGCCGCGAGAGTTCGATACTGTCGAGGTCGTCCGCGTTGATCACGCCGATCGCACAGTGCGTCACGGCGCCGGACGACCCCGCCTCGCCAGGCCCCGGTTGGAAGGGTGATGTCGGAATACATGGAGCCGCGAATCTTGCTGTGGGCGTTCCACGTAAGGGACTCAGGACCGCCGGCGAACCTTCTCGACGACCCGCGTGAACACTTCGTCGAACTCGGCGCGAGAGTCTTTGCCCTGGTATCCGAGGACCATCACGGTGTATCCGTCGACGGCCGCGTATCCCAGGAGAATTTCGTCGTCGGTCCAGTTCGGGTTGTCGGGGTCGGTGACCTCGGACAGGACGACGGCGTCCTCCGCCGCGAGAGCCGGCGGGAGGTCGAGGCGTTCGGTACGCACTGTACGGGCCGATGCGCGGGGGTCGTCGTAGGTGACCGTGTAGGTCGAGCAGGCTCCAGTGTGGGAGTTCGCTATTCGCTGCACATCCAGGTCGGTCTCACTGACCAGCATGATGTAGGCGCGTTCATCCCCGAGAAGCGCGCCGGTGGCGGAGCCGTTCTCGATCAACCCGATCCGAGCCCCGTCCGAGTAGATGTTCTCGGCCTCGCACCCGGGCGGATCGAACGTCGGCGTCGTTTCCAGCCCGGTGCCGGTGCTCGGGGCGTCGAGCTCGAGGTTGAGCACCATCTCCTCCTCGCCGGGCAGCGGTTGGGTTACCGCCCCCGCGGGAAGTTCCGACGCGTCGGGCAGCAGACTTGCCCGCAGATCGGCCCCGCTCGCAGGGGGAGTCGCGTCCGTGGTTCCGCATCCGGCGATGCCCAGCAGTGTGACGATCCCCAGCACGGCGACCCGATGCCTCGACATGTTCCCTCCCCGTTGCGCACCGGAGTTCCGGTCGCCTGTGCAGACGGTATCGGGCAAATCGGTCGAGCGTTACGCCGTGTCGGTCCGCAACCGACTCAGGCGCATCGCAGCGATCTTCCAGCCCGCCTCCGTCTTCCGGTACTCCTCGACGTAGTGCCCGTAGCCGTGGAGGCTGCGCACCGGGGCGCCGTCGGGCCACCACAGCCTGTCCTCCATCGCCCACGTCCCGGTCGCGGTGGTGGGGGAGGTGAGGGTGATCTCGGGGGTGTGGCCGTGGTGGACGGTCGCGACGTTCTCGATGCTGGCCCGCAGGAACGGCATGTAATCCTCGACGGAATGGGTGATCCCACCGCCGGTTTCGGTCATGTCGATCTCGGCGTCGGGGGTGAAGACCGCGGCCAGACCGTCCCAGTCCTTCGTGTCCATGAGCCGGAAGTAGCCGGCCTTGAGCTGCTTGATCGCCTCGATGTCCGCGGCCGCGGTACGCGGGTCCACGGGCGACCGCCCGCCGTCCCAGTGACCGGGCCCGGCACCGAGGACGCTGATGTCGCCCTGGGTGCCGCGCATGTGCTTGGTGCGGTGGCTCATTCGCCACACGCCGTCGGTCAGCCGCCACTCGTCGTGGTAGTCGCCGAGGGTGGAGAAGCTCAGGCCCTGCTTGTCGCCGACACCGAGGTGCAGGTCGGTCACGTAGGTCCGGCTGGTGGCCGTGCCGGCTGCGAGGTCCACGTCGATGAGCATGTTGCCGAGCAGGTGCTGGGTGGGGCCGCAGTCGTCGAGGAACGAGCGGATCGAGGCCTCCACTCCGCCGGGGCCGTGGAGAGTTCCGGTGCCGAGTTCCGCGGTCGCGTCGGGCAGCATGATCTCGTGCAGGACCGGCCAGTCGCGGTCGTCCATCGCGCGAGCGAAACGGATGACGGCGCGGGCGATCTCCCGCTCGGCCAGTAGCAACTCCAGGTCCATCGACGTTCCCTCCAGGCTCGGGTGGCAGGTGCGAATACAGCTGTGGCTGCGACCTTTCGGTCGCAGCCACAGCCGGTCGAGATGAACTTCTACTTGCGGTTGAGCAGCTTGCGCATCGCCTCGGCCGCACCCTTGACCATCTTGTCGCGGGGGAAGCCGCTGCGCTTCTGCGCTGCCTCGTAGTTGCCGCCCGCGACCCACACCGGGCCGTCGGTGAGGTGCTCGAGGCCCTCGCGGGCCGCGTCCTCGGGCTCCTGGACGAGCATGCCGGGGATGTCGAAGTTGAGTCCGGCGCGGATCATCGCGGGAGTGCGGGTGACGCCCAGGATGAACTCCACGACGTGGACGTTGAACGGCGCCAGCTCGAGCCACAGGCTCTCGGCGAACACGCGACTGAACGCCTTCGACGACGCGTAGATGCTCTGGTGCTCGGAGCCCATGTAGCCGGCCAGCGAGCCGAGCAGCATGATGCCGCCGCGACCGCGGTCCTTCATCTTCGCGCCGAAGTGGTGCGACAGCTCCAGCTGCTTGGTGATGTTGAGGTTGATCACCCGGTTGAACCCGTCGAGGTCGCCGGTGACGAACTCGTGGCCGTAGCTGTTGGCGCCGGCGTTGAAGATCAGCAGGCCCACCTCGACGTCGTCGGTGACCTTGCGGATCTGGTCCATCGCGTCGTCGGCGAGCAGATCCAGTGCGAGGGTACGAACCTCGACACCGTGCGAGCGGACCTTCTCCGCGGTCTCCTCGAGCGGGCCCGGCTTGCGGGCGATGAGCACGAGGTTCAGGCCGGCCTGCGCGAGCTCGTCGGCGAAACCTGCGCCGACACCCTCGGAGCCGCCGGCGATGACGGCCCACGGGCCGTACTGGTTCTTGTCGATCATGAACGATCCTTTTCGTCGAGAGAGATGACGGCGAGTGAAGTGGCTCAGTGGTCGGCGACCTGTGGGGTGGGGACGGGAGACTCGTCGGTGATGGCGAGGCGGCCGTCGAGCGCGGCGACCTGGATCGCCGCGCTCAGCGCCTCGCAACGCATGACCGGTGCGCCCGGGCGGCCCTCACGGCCCACCCCGGTGTGGATCTCCTGGCACGCCTCCTGGGCGGCCTCGTTCCACTGCACCGCGGTGTGCTCCCAGCTGTGCTTCTGGACCTGTACGCAGGCCCCGCAGCGGTCACACTCCAGCGGCTGCATTCTCGCGTGCCTTCTCCTCGATGTTCGCTTCGACTTCCTTGCGCCAGGCGGCGACGGCCTTGGTGGTGTCCATCTCGTGCTCGAAGCGCTCGACCATCTCGGGCTGAATGTCCGCGCGGTCCACGTAGAACTGGTCGTACCAGCGGCGCAGCTGGTAGACCGGGCCGTCCTCCTCGCACAGGAGCGGGTTCTCGATGCGGGTCTTGTTCTTCCAGATCTCGATGTCCTGCTCGAAGCCCTTGGCGATGAACGTGCCGAAGCCCTTGGCCATCTCGTCGGCGGCGTCGCCCTGGAAGCGGTCCGACTTCTTGACGATGATGCCGTACATCAGCACGAACTTGTCGGGGCTGACCGGGTAGTGGCAGTTGATGAGGACGGAGTCGACGTCGTAGCCCTCGTACTGGTAGGTCAGGTCGTCGATCATGAACGACGGACCGAAGTACGACGCGTCGGAGCGGCTGCCCAGCATCTTCGGCTGACCGCTCGCGTGCGGACGCATGTCCTCGCGGGCCTGGCCACGCATGAACTGGCTGGCGACCTGTCCCTCGAAAACGTTCTTGAAGAACGTCGGGAACGAGTAGTGCACGTAGAAGAAGTGCGCCATGTCGACGATGTTGTCGACGATCTCGCGGCAGTTGGTGTCGACCTCGGTGGTGTACCAGACCCAGTCGGACCACTCGTCGCTGAGCGCACCCTCGATACGCGGGATGTACATGTCCGTCTCGGACGGCGCCTTGCCCTCGGGGTCGTGCCAGACGAACAGCATGCCGTCCTGGTCGAGGGTGTGCCACGCGCGGGTCTTGGCGACCGGGGGGACACGGCGAGCGTAAGGAATGTCGGTGCAACGGCCCTTGCCGTTCCAGCGCCAGTCGTGGAACGGGCACGCCACGGAGTCGCCCTTGATCTCGCCCTGGCTCAGGTCGCCACCCATGTGACGGCAGTACGCGTCGAGAATGTTCAGCTCGCCCTTGCTGTCGGCGAACACAACCAGCTTGGTGCCGAACGCGTGGACCGAGTGCGGCTTTCCGTCCTTGAACGACTCGGACAGGCCCAGGCAGTGCCAACCACGGGCGAAGCGCGTGGGGGCGGCACCGGCGACGATCTCGCGGACTTCGGCTTCTTCGGACTGATTGAGGGTCACTTCGTCCGTCCTTTCAGGGAAATGCAATTCGAGTTCAGACGCGTTCGAAAATCGAGCGCTGGCCGCGGGGCATCGGTTCCTGGCGGAGGATGCACCTGTGGCATTGAGGGTCACGCTAGGTGAGACGGATCACCCGGCATCCGGGAGTCCCACTGGGCGGGACCGTCCGGACCGGAAGTCTCGAGGCCGCCGGAACCCCAATGGAGACTCCCGCGAAACGGACAAGAGGAATCTCGCCCTACCATGCGGGTACCCCCTGTCCCGACATCCGACCCCGCCCGGGGTCGTCGAGGAGCACCCCATGGCCCACGAGGTTCTGCGGTCGGTTCGCGAGTTGCTGCCCGCCATCGCCGAGCGCGCACAGACTGTCGACGAATCGCGCCGCGTGTCCGACCAGTCGATCCGCGACCTGACGGCCGCCGGCGTCTTCCGGATGCTGCAGCCGGCCCGCTACGGCGGAACCGAGTGCAGCCCGGTCGAGTTCTACGAAGTGGTGCGGGCCATCTCCGGGGTGTGCGGGTCCACCGGGTGGGTGACGTCGGTGCTGGGGGTGCACCCGTGGCATCTGGGCCTGTTCGACGTCCGCGTCCAGGACGAGGTGTGGGGTCAGGACAGCACCACGCTCGTGTCGTCGGCGTATGCGCCGGTCGGGGAACTGATTCCGGTGGAAGGCGGCTACGAGCTGTCGGGGAGCTGGCGGTTCTCGTCGGGCTGCGACCACGCGTCGTGGGCGCTGCTGGGCGCGTTGGTCGTCGGTGCCGAGGGGCGGCCCGTCGACTTCATGACCGTCGTGGTGCCGCGGACCGACTACCGGATCAAGGACGTGTGGGACGTCGTCGGCCTGCGCGGAACCGCGAGTAACGAGATCACGGTGGAGAGGGCGTTCGTGCCCGAGCACCGGACGCTGCGCAACTACGAGGCCGCGCAGCTGCGTGCCCCCGGCCACAAGGTCAACGCGGCGCCGCTGTTCAAGCTCCCGTTCGCGGCGATCTTCACCAGCACGGTCGCCGCGCCGGTGATCGGCACCGTCGCGGGGTGCTACGAGACCTACCTGTCGGCGATGCGCGACCGGGTCCGCCTGAGCCTCGGCGGCGGACGGTTCGCCGAGGACCAGTTCGCTCAGGTCGCGGTCGCCCGGGCATCGTCGGAGATCGACGCGGCGATCCTGCAGATGGACCGCAACATCCGCGAACTGCTCGAGCTCGCGGAGGCGGGGGAGCCGCTGCCGATGAGCATGCGGCTGCGGGTCCGGCGCGATCAGGTCCGCGGCACCGAGCGGGCCCTCGAGGCGATCGACCTGCTGTTCAAGACCGCCGGCGGCAACTCGCTGACCCGGGGCAATCCGATCGAGCGCGCGTGGCGCGACGCCCACGCCGGCAGCGTGCACGTGGCCAACGACGCCGAACGCGCCCTCGCCATGTACGGCAGGGGCGCGTTCGGATTGCCGGTCGAGGACAACCTGGTCTAGCCGGACCAGGTCACCTCAGGGCCGAATTGTTCAGTTGCCCAGCATGTTCTGGACGGCACGGTACGAGAACACCATCGCGGTACCGAGCGGCACGCCCGGACCCGGGTAGAACGCGCCACTGACCGAGGCGCCGGTGTTGCCGGCCGCGTACAGGCCCTCGACGGGGGTGCCGTCGGCGGTGAGGACGCGGGCGTCGGCATCGGTGACCAGACCGCCCTTGGTGCCGAGGTCGCTCAGCACGATCTTCGCCGCGTAGAACGGGCCGCTCTCGATCGCCGTCAGAGCGTTGTTGGGGCCACCGTTGGGCGGGCAGAAGAACGCATCGTAGGGGTCCTCGCCGCGGTGGAACTGCTCGTCGACGCCGTGCTTGGCGTAGTCGTTGAACTGCTCGACGGTGGCGCGCAGGGCGTCCGCGGGGATGCCGGTCTTCTCGGCCAGGCCCTCGAGCGTGTCCGACGACGCCCAGGTGCCGGCCTCGAGGTGCTTCGCGGGCGCGGTGTTCGGGATGCAGATCGCGGGCAGCCCGCCGCCCTCGCGGGAGTCGAAGATCAGGTACGACGGGATGGCGCAACTGCCGGCCCCGCCATCTTCGCGGCTCGCCGCGGTGGTCGCCTTGTCGTGCGCGTCCATCCCGCGACCGAACTGGTCGTAGGGCAGCGACTCGTTCAGGTAGCGCCGGCCCTGTGCGTCGACGAGGAGGCCGCCGCGCACGCCGACCATGAATGCCGCCGAGCGGTCGGGCTGCGCGACGCCGGGGCAGAACCACGCCTGATCCAGCAGCGCGGTGGCGCCGCCGACCGCGACACCCGCGGCGATCGCGGTGCCGGTGTTGGCGCCGAACGGGCCCATGCTCCAGTCCGCCTTGCCGGGGGTACCGGCCTGCTCGCGCATCTCGGCGTTGCCCTCGATGCCACCGGCCGCCAGCAGCACGCCGCGGTTGGCCTTGATGCGGATCTGCTCGCCGTTCGCCTCGGCGACGACGCCGACGACGCGGCCGTCCTCGACCACCAGTTCGGTGAGGGCGGTGCCGGTGCGCAGCTCGGCGTTGCCGGTGCCCTGCACGGCGGCGAGCAGGCGACCGATCAGCGCGCGACCGCCGATGAGCTTGCCGGGCGCGTGACCCTGGCCGGTACGGTCCTGGTCCAGCTCGGGGCGGATCTTGCCGGCGAGGTCACCGATGTCGGCGGGGTCCAGGTCGAGCGGGTTGATCGAGCGGCCGGAGTCCATCCGACCCTCGGCCTTGTAGTAGTCCGGGAAGGCGCGGTACTCGAACTCGATGTTCGGGTCCTTCTCGAGCAGTGCCACGACGACGGGTGCGGTGTCGACGTACGCGTCCTGCCGCACGCTCTCGGTGTCGCCGAGCAGGTTCCGCAGGTAGGTGCGGGCGTTCTCGGTCGAGTCCTGCAGGCCGGCGCGCTCCTGGACCTGCGTTCCGGGCAGCCAGATGGAGGCTCCGGAGTACGAGGAGGTGCCGCCGAAGAGGTCGGTCTTCTCCAGAACGATCGTGCTCAGCCCCTGCGATGCAGCGGTGTACGCGCCGGTCAGGGCGCCGCCACCGGAGCCGATCACGACCACGTCGCACTCGGTTGTCCAATCCTGCATGGTTGTATCCTCCATCGATTTCGGGTTCGATGTTGAACGCAATCGCAGGTGCCCACCGGGGGACAGCGTGACTCCCACTCAGCGGAAGCATCGACTGTTCCGATGCCGGGTGGGAGCATTCCAGTGTGTGTCGCACCCTGCGATGCACGGACGAGCAAGTAGGGGGTCGACTGTGCCGAGAGTCGCCGAGGCGCGGGACGCAGCCGAACCGAGTTCGGCCGAGCAGCGGGCACGGTTCGCGCGCATGCTCGACGCGGCGGCGCAGCTGGGCACCGAGAAGGATCTCGAGCGCGTCCAGATGCACGAGGTCGCCAAGCTCGCCGGCGTCGCCATCGGCACCCTGTACCGCTACTTCCCGTCGAAGACGCACCTGTTCGTCGCGGTGATGGTCGACCAGATCGACCAGATGAGCGAGGGCTTCGCGCGCCGGGCGCATCCGGCCGCCACCCCGCAGGACGAGATCTTCGAGACCCTTCTGCGGGCCACCCGCGCGCTACTGCGCCGGCCGTTGCTCGCGAACGCGATGATCCAGTCGACGAGTACCGCCAAGGTGACGGCGATTCCCGACGTCGCTCGGGTGGACCGGCTGTTCCGCGACGTGCTGTTCGACGCCGCCGGGCTCGAGCAGGTGACGGAGAGCGATTCGGTCCTCGTCCGCGTGCTGGTGTCGGCGTGGTTCGGCATCATCCAGTCGTGCCTCAACGGGCGGGTCTCCGTCCCGGACGCCGAAGCCGACCTGCGAATCGCGTGCCGCCTGTTGCTGGCCGACCTGTCCAACGCGCAGGTGCCTGCGGGCGGCTGACCGGCCGCCCGCCACCTGGGCGGCAGGCAAGAACTGAAATGAATTCTAGTTCGATCGGTCCCGGTCGATCGCCGTGTCGATGACGCGTGCCGCGGGCACCCTCGCCGACGACTCGTTCGGCGATTCTCAATAGTTCACTCTTTGCACTGTATGCGGCGCCGGCCGCGAACCTCGGCGTCCGCTCGATCCGATTCGTCGGATCCATTGCCCTCGGAACGAAAGTAGAATACATTCCAAAAATGAACGAGTTGCAGTTCCCGATGGAGGGTTCGGTGACCCGTCCTTACTGCACAGATCTGTCGAGGAGTTGTCCATGACCAACGTCGTCATCGTCGAGGCCGCCCGTACTCCGATCGGCCGCCGCCGTGGCGCGCTGGCCGGCCTGCATCCCACGACGCTGCTCGGCGCCGCGCAGCGCGCGGTGCTGGACAGGACCGGGGTCGCGCCCGAGGAGATCGGCCAGATCG
This sequence comes from Rhodococcus sp. AG1013, assembly GCF_003350365.1. Lineage (NCBI taxonomy): Bacteria > Bacillati > Actinomycetota > Actinomycetes > Mycobacteriales > Nocardiaceae > Rhodococcus > Rhodococcus sp. AG1013. The sequence goes on along the minus strand of NZ_QQAT01000018.1, from coordinate 14,851 downwards.
TCGGTGGCGTCGTGACGCAGGCCGGCGAGCAGTCCAACAACGTCGCCCGCAACGCCTGGCTGCACGCGGGACTGCCGTACACCACCGCAGCCACCACGATCGACTGCGCGTGCGGGTCGTCGCAGCAGGCCGTGCACATGGTGGCGGGCCTCATCGCATCCGGTCAGATCGACGCCGGCATCGCGTGCGGTGTCGAGTCCATGAGCCGCGTCTTCCTCGGCCAGGCGCTCGCGCCCGGCACCGGCATTCCGTACCCGGACGACTGGACCGTCGACCTCGGCGACCAGTTCACCTCCGCCGAGCGCATCGCCGCCAACCGCGGCCTGAAGCGTGGCGACACCGACGCCTTCGGCCTCGAGTCGCAGCGCCGCGCCGCGCAGGCGTGGGCCGAGGGCCGGTTCGATCGCGAGATCGTGCCCGTCGAGGCTCCGGTCGTGACCAAGGAGGGCGAGCCCACCGGCGAGATCGCGACCGTCTCCCGCGACGGCGGCCTGCGGGAGACCAACGCCGAGGGCCTCGCCGCACTCGAGCCGGTCATGGACGGTGGCATCCACACCGCCGGTTCGTCGTCGCAGATCAGCGACGGTGCCGCCGCCGTGATGCTGATGAGCGAGGAGAAGGCCGCCGCGCTGGGGCTGCGTCCGCGTGCGCGGATCGTCTCGTCCGGCATGGTCGGCTCCGACCCGTACTACCACCTCGACGGACCGATCGACGCCACCCGCCACGTGCTGGCCAAGGCCGGAATGTCGTTGGGCGACATCGACATCGTCGAGATCAACGAGGCCTTCGCGGCCGTCGTGCTGTCGTGGGCGCAGGTCCTCGAGGCCGACATGAGCAAGGTCAACGTCAACGGCGGCGCGATCGCGCTCGGCCACCCCGTCGGGTCCACAGGCTCGCGCCTGATCACCACGGCGCTGCACGAGCTCGAGCGCTCGGACCGTTCGACGGCCCTGATCACGATGTGCGCGGGCGGTGCGCTGTCGACCGCCACCGTCATCGAGCGCATCTGACCCGTTTCCCTAGAGCTGCTTCTACTTCCGAGGAATATTCGATGACCATTGGATTGAGTGACGAAGACCGCGAACTCCGCGATTCCGTGCGTGGCTGGGCCGCGCGCCACGCGACGCCGACGGTGATCCGGGAGGCCGTCGAGGCCAAGGCAGAGACGCGTCCCGCGTACTGGGGCTCGCTGGCCGAGCTGGGCATGCTGGGCCTGCACCTGCCGGAGGAGGTCGGCGGCGCCGGCTACGGTCTGGTCGAACTCGCCATCGTCACCGAGGAACTCGGACGCTCGATGGTGCCCGGTCCGTTCCTGTCGACCGCGGTCGTGTCGACGGTGCTGAACGAGGCCGGCCGCACGGCCGAGCTGCCCGGTCTGGCAGACGGCACCCTGTTCGGTGCCGTTTCGCTGCAGCCCGGCGGGCTGAAGCTGGTGCGCGAGGCTGGCAAGGCGACGCTGTCGGGCACGTCGAGCTACATCCTCGGCGGCCAGGTGGGCGACCTGTTCCTGCTGGCGGCGGACGCTTCCGGTGAGCTCGCGTTCGTGGTGGTCGAGCGCGGTCGCCTCGACGTCACCGAACTGCCGAGCCACGACGTCGTGCGGCGCAACGCCGAGGTCGTCGTCGACGGTCTCGAGCTGGCCGACGGCGATGTGCTGGAACTCGATTCGCAGCGCGTGCTCGACATCGCGGCGACGCTGTTCTCCGCCGAGGCCGCGGGTCTCGCCGACTGGGCCACCACGACGGCAGCCGACTACGCCCGCGTGCGGCAGCAGTTCGGCCGCGTCATCGGCCAGTTCCAGGGTGTCAAGCACAAGGCCGCCCGCATGTTCAGCCTCACCGAGCAGGCCCGCGTCACCGCGTGGGACGCCGCCCGCGCGCTGGGCGAGGACGTCCCGTCGGCGGAGGCGTCGCTGGCCGTCGCGGTGGCCGCATCGGTCGCCCTCGAGTCCGCGTTCCAGGTCACCAAGGACTGCATCCAGGTCCTCGGCGGCATCGGGTTCACGTGGGAGCACGACGCGCACCTGTACATGCGTCGCGCGCAGTCGCTGCGGATCCTGCTGGGCTCCACCGCTTCCTGGAAGCGCCGGGTCGCGAACCTCACGCTCGAGGGTGCCCGCCGTGTGCTGAGCATCGACCTGCCGCCGGAGGCGGAGCAGATCCGCGCCGACGTCCGGGCCGAGCTGAATCCCGCCCTCGAGCTCGCGGGAGCCGAGCAGAAGGCGTACCTGGCCGAGCGCGGCTACACCTCGCCGCACCTGCCCGCTCCGTGGGGCAAGGGCGCCGACGCCGTGACCCAGTTGGTCATTGCCGAAGAGCTGCGCAGCACGGAGCTCGTTCCGCACGACATGATCATCGGCAACTGGGTCATCCCCACGCTGATCGCGCACGGCAACTCCGAGCAGATCGAGCGCTTCGTGCCGCAGTCGCTGCGCGGCGACATCGTGTGGTGCCAGCTGTTCTCCGAGCCCGGTGCCGGCTCCGACCTGGCGGGTCTGTCCACGAAGGCCACCAAGGTCGACGGTGGTTGGAAGTTGCAGGGCCAGAAGGTGTGGACGTCCATGGCCCGCGAAGCGGACTGGGGAATCTGCCTGGCGCGCACCGACGGTGACGTCGCCAAGCACAAGGGTCTGTCGTACTTCCTGATCGACATCAAGAACAGCGGCCTCGACATCCGTCCACTGCGTGAGATCACCGGCGAGGCGCTGTTCAACGAGGTGTTCCTCGACGACGTGTTCGTGCCCGACGAGTGCCTGGTCGGCGAGCCGGGAGACGGTTGGAAGCTGGCCCGCACCACCCTCGCCAACGAACGCGTCTCGCTGTCGCACGACTCGTCCCTCGGTTCGGGTGGCGAGGCACTGCTCGACCTGGCGGCCGAACTTCCCGGCGGGCTCGACGACGAGCAGCTGACGGTGCTCGGAAAGGTGCTGTGCGACGCGCAGTCGGGTGGGCTGATGGGTCTGCGGACCACGCTCCGCTCGCTCACCGGCGCGCAGCCCGGCGCGGAGTCCTCGATCGCCAAGCTCCTCGGTGTCGAACACATCCAGCAGGTGTGGGAGGTCGCGATGGACTGGGCCGGCCCGCGCTCGCTGCTCGGGGATCAGCATCGCCGTTCGGCAACGCAGATGTTCCTCAATTCGCAGTGCATGTCGATCGCAGGTGGTACCACCAATGTTCAGCTGAACATCATCGGCGAGCGGATCCTCGGGCTCCCGCGTGACCCCGAGCCCGGAAAGTGAGTTGCACAGCATGAATCGCACCTTCGTCGTCGGCGTCGGCATGACCAAGTTCGAGAAGATCGAGTCTCGGGACTGGGAGTACCCGGACATGGTCTCCGAGGCCGTGGGTACCGCGCTCGCCGACGCCGGGATCTCGTACGACCAGGTGCAGCGCGCCGCGGTCGGCTACGTCTTCCAGCCGTCGGCCGCCGGCCAGCGCGCGCTCTACGAGACGGGTCTGACCGGCATCCCGATCGTCAACGTCAACAACAACTGCGCCACCGGTTCGTCGGCGCTGATGATGGCGCGCGAGTGGGTGCAGGGCGGCATCGTCGACGTCGCACTCGCGGTGGGCTTCGAGAAGATGACCAAGACCGCGCTCACCGGCACCGGTGAGATGCCCAAGGTCTCCACGCTCGACGACCACCTGAAGGTGATGACGGCCAAGCACGAGTGGGGTCGCGGCCCCATGACGGCCCAGCTGTTCGGCAACGCCGCGCTCGAGCACATGGAGCGCTACGGCACCACGGTCGAGCAGATCGCGTCCGTCGCGGTCAAGAACCACAAGCACTCGGTGAACAACCCCTACGCGCAGTTCCGTGACGAGTACACGCTGCAGCAGGTGTTGGACGACAAGATGATCCACGCGCCGCTCACCCGTTCGCAGTGCTCACCCACCTCGGACGGCGCGGGCGCCGCGATCGTCGTCAGCGAGCGGTTCGTCCGCGAGCACGGCCTCGAGGACCAGGCGATCGAGATCGTCGCGCAGGCCCTCACCACGGACACCGCCGAGGCGTTCGCCGACCAGTCGATGATCGACGTCGTCGGTGCCCCGATGACGCGGGCCGCGGCCGAGCAGGTGTTCGCCGAGTCCGGTCTCACGATCGGGGACGTCGACGTCATCGAGTTGCACGACTGCTTCGCGATCAACGAGATCATCACGTACGAGGGCCTCGGCCTGTGCGGTGCGGGCGAGGGCGGCAAGCTCGTCGAGTCCGGTGCCACCACGTACGGCGGCCGGTGGGTCGTCAACCCGTCCGGCGGTCTCATCTCGAAGGGCCATCCGCTCGGTGCGACCGGCCTGGCGCAGTGCGCCGAGCTGACCTGGCAGCTGCGCGGCAAGGCCGACGCCCGCCAGGTCGACGGTGCCCGCGTGGGTCTGCAGCACAACCTCGGCCTCGGTGGTGCGTGCGTGGTCACGCTGTACCGGGCCGGGACCATCTCGAAGGAGTCGTAACACTATGCCGATCGACGTCAAGGCCGCACTGTCGGCCGAACCGACGGTGCGCGAGGCCAATTGGACCGAGCGTGACGTCCTGCTGTACCACCTGGGCCTCGGTGCCGGGGTGAACTCGCTCGATCCGGCCGAGCTCGGCTGGGTGTACGAGAAGGGCCTGCGGGTTCTGCCGACGTTCGCGATGGTCGCGGGCCAGGGCGTCTCGGCCGGCACCCTGAAGCCGGCCGGGATGAACATGCCCGGCATCGACATCGACCTGCGCAAGATCCTGCACGGCGGCCAGTCGCTGACGCTGCACGCTCCCATCCCCACGTCGGGCTCGGCGCGCATCTCCTCGCGCGTCGCCGACGTGTGGGACAAGGGCAAGGCCGCGGTCATCGTGCTCGAGCAGTCGGCCACCGATCTCGACGGAAACCCGTTGTGGACCACGGGAATGCAGATCTGGGCCCGCGGTGAGGGCGGATTCGGCGGCGATGCCGGACCCGAGGTCACCACCGCGGTTCCCGAGCGCGAGGCCGACAAGGTGCTGGTCTCGCCGACCAGCACGCAGCAGGCCCTCGTGTACCGGCTCAGCGCCGACATGAACCCGTTGCACGCCGACCCGGCGTTCGCGCAGATGGCCGGCTTCGACCGCCCCATCCTGCACGGACTCGCGTCGTACGGCGTCGTCTGCAAGGCCGTCGTGGACGGCGTTCTCGGTGGCGATCCGGCTCGGGTGCAGAGCTTCTCGGTCCGGTTCGCCGGCTCGATCTACCCGGGTGAGACGATCGAGACCTCCGTCTGGCAGGACGGGGACACACTGACACTGCTCGCCGCGTGTCCCGAGCGCGAGGGCCAGCCGGTGCTGACCCACGCGACCATGGAGGTTCGTTCGTGAAGACCGGGGACCATCCCACCACCCACACCCACCCGCACGGCACCGTGCTGACGTCGGCGCCGCAGGATGCGCCGGTGGACCGTGCGACCGCCGCGGCCCGTCGCGTGATCGACGCGATGCTGCGGACCGATCGGGGCAACGCGAATCTGGATCGTGTCGCGGAGGAACTGAACAGCATCGCCGATCATCTCGAGGAGCACGCTCCCGAGGTGGCCGAGCGGATGGTCGACATGTGGAGCGGTGAGGGCGTCACCCGGCACGACCCGATCACCGGTCCGGAGAACGCGATCGCACCGCCGCTCGTGCTCGAGGGACTCGACGACGGCTCGGTCCAGGGTGTCGTCACGCTGAACCTGCCGTACCAGGGTCCACCCGGGTGCGTGCACGGCGGCGTCTCGGCGCTGCTTCTCGACCACGTGCTCGGTGTCGCGAACGCGTGGGGTGGCCAGGCAGGCATGACCGCGCAGCTCAACGTGCGCTACCACCGTCCGACGCCGCTGTTCGAGGAGTTGACCATCACCGGCAGGCAGGAGTCGGTGGAGGGCCGCAAGATCCACACGGTCGGCGACATCAAGAACGCCGCCGGCGACGTGTGCGTCTCGGTGCAGGGGCTGTTCATCGACGCATCGGTCCCGCGTCCGCGTTGATTCCCCTTCCTTGGCCGAATGTCACATACGTTCAGTTGGACTGAACGTATGTGACATTCGGCCGGGATGCGGTTCGGTCGCGGGCGCTTCTTTGAGGAGAACTGGTATGGGAAAGCTCGAAGGTAGGACCGCGATCGTCACCGGCGCGGGTATGGGTATCGGCCGCGGCATCGCGGGTGCGTTCGCCCGCGAGGGCGCGAACGTGCTGGTCGCCGAGATCGACGAGGCCGCAGGTGAATCGACCGCGCAGTGGCTCCGCGAGGAGTGGGGCGTCAAGGCCGAGTTCCAGCGCACCGACATCACCGACAAGAATCAGGTGCACGCGATGGTCGACGGCGCCGTCGCGCAGTTCGGCCGACTCGACATCCTCGTCAACAATGCTTGGCGCAGTACGGGCTTCGCGCGGTTCGAGAACATGACGGACGAGCAGTTGCGCGGTGGGTTCGACATGGCCGTGATGGCCGCGTTCTGGGCGATGCAGCGCGCCCTGCCCGAGCTCGAGAAGCGCGGCACCGGCCGAGTCATCAACCTGGCGAGCCTCAACGGCGTGAACGCGCACATGTACTCGGTGCACTACAACGCCGCCAAGGAGGGCCTGCGCAGCCTCACCCGCACCGCCGCCCGGGAATGGGCGCCGAAGCAGGTGTGCTGCAACGTGATCTGTCCGGGTGCACAGAGCGAGGCGTACCGCCGGGTCGCGGAGGCCAATCCGCAGATGGCGGCGTCGATGGCGTCGGCCAACCCGATGGGCCGCATCGGCGACCCCCTCGACGACATCGGGCCGGTCGCCACCTTCCTCGCGAGTGACGACTCACGCTACGTCACCGGCAACACGCTGTTCGTCGACGGCGGTGGCCACATCAACGGTGTCCAGTGGGCACCGGAGGTGGACTGACCGCGCGGCGTCCCGCGACGGCTCCCCCCGATCAGTTGAAGGGGGAGTCGACCACGCTGCCGAAGGAACTGCCGAAGCTGCCGGTCGCGGAGCTGCCCAGGCTGCCGGTGGATGTGCTGCCGAGGCTGCCGGTGGAGCTGCCGAGGCTGCCGGTGGTGGGCTGGCCTCCGATGCGCACGCTTCCCAGGCTCCCGGTGTCGCCGCCGAACTGCCCGAGAAGCGTTTGCATCCCGCCGGACAGGTCGATGAAGGCGCTCCCGAGCGAGCCGATCGGGGTCGGCTCGGGCAGCAGCGGGGTAGCGCCGGCAGTGCCCGGGGCGAAAGCGATCAGCGCCGCCGTTCCCGCTGCCACCACGACGGACCCGAGTACCGTCCGCACGCGCGACCGGTTCGTCGTGGACTGCCGTGTCGTCAGGTCCTGCACCACCATGTTCCGAGCTCCTTCTGTCGATGTTTGGACGTATAGAACACGATGAGAGGGCTGCCGGTGGTGAGAACGGACGGATTCGTTCCGGTTGTTTGTTGTGCGGGAATCGTTCGCGGGCCTCAGCTGCCCAGGCTTCCTGTGTCGGTACCGAGCAGTTGGAGAATCGCCGCGACGGCACCTTTCGTCTCGATGACGGTGCTGCCGGGCAGGATCCCGGCGGTACCGACTTGCAGTGTCGGGCCGATGAAGGTGGGCGCGTAGTCGACCGCGATTCCGCTGAGTCCGCACTCATGCGTGGGGCAGAGCCTGACCGAGAATGGAGCCAAAAGATCAAAGCACGCAGCGACGCCCGCCCGTACGATGCCATCAAGTCGTGCCACTGCCGCTGCGGATCTTGGCACCTGACGAAGGGATAAATCGCCGACGGGCTTCGAACGAAGTCCGCAGCCGTCGGCGGCGGAGTGGCGCGCTGCTGCTGTACCGAATGCGCAACTGGATGATGCAGTGGGCCAGAAGAGCTGACACCGCGAACGCTCTTCGATTCCAGAGTTTTACTGTTGCAGCCTATGTCGGCTGCGGACTTTGCATCGGTCGCGCCACCCGCCCCTGCCTCCCCACACCTGAACGGCGCCACCACTGTGGGTGAACCCAGTCGACTGTCGGTCCGAGCCGCATGTCGTTTGGTAGCCACATGATCGCTGACAACTGCGATGCAATCACGGATACTGGCAGAGAGTCCCGGCTGCTTGGAATCGCAGGACCGGATGACTGGTACCCAGATATCGCCAGCCGGGTGATTGGGGACGAGATCATGACAGATACAGCGGAACGGTCAAGGGCGAAGACATCTTCAGCGGAGCTTCAACTCTCGTTTCGTGATGGTGTGACGAGCGCCGATCGGCAGATCGCAGAGCAATCGGTCGCCGCAATGGTGGAGCGTTCTGCAGGGGCGGTCGCGCAGCGTCGTTCCACTGAGGCGGAGATAGTTGAAGCGACCAGATCGATCAGTGGTTCTATTGCCAAGGCGATTGGCGAAGATCTGCACGCCGACGACGCAATTGCGGGGCTGCGTACCAAGCAGATCGTGCAACCCGACGTAATCGACGCGATGGGTCATGGCGTACCGGTGGCGGCCGGTATGCCGTATTCGCCTGAAGATCTAGGAACAGTTCGCGCAGGCTCTGTGGGATTTGTACCGCCATACGATTTCCAATGGGCGTGGCACGATTCTGCCGGTCATCCGCCGAAGAGCATTCTCCAAAATCGTTCCAGCGGCACCCTCGGACTTGATGCCCGATCCGGCGCGCTACCGGGTGGAGCATCGGGGTTTGTGAACGCGCATGCAGGATTTGGAGTCTTCCTCAGATCGGACACCACGGGGCAAAGATTTCCTCACGCAGTCCTCAATCCGGGTCGCTTCACGTTTCAGCTCCGAGCAGTCGGGGTGGGGGCGAACGCGACGTCCGAAGGCGGTTTCGAGCTCACGGTATTCGAGGACGGGAAGTTCTTGACGGGTGCCAGTCGGAAGCTATGGCGGAGCAGGGTTGGTTCAAGCTTGTTCAACCCAGACGAATCATCGTCAGGTGGGCAGGAGAACCACCCGATCACAGGCCCTGAACTCGAGTTCACCCTACGTCGCGATCATGGGTACACGTTCAACGCGGGTATCTGGGTATTCAGCGATCGCTCAACCGGAGTGGGTGCGGGAGCGGTGCAGTCCCTCTTGCAGGGCATCCTCACGCGAATGTGGGTGTTTGGCTGAACTCGGTTTCGGACCACGAGAGGCCCCGTCCCATACCGTCGCATGGCTCGGCCAAGCAACGGCGTTCGCATCAGGGTTCTTTCGCGCGAAACGCCGGAAGTGTCCGTATGCGGCGCGGGTTGTCCGGTCGGTCACGGTCGTCACCGAGAACGGCAGCGACATCGGTTCGAGGTGGGACGCCGGACTGACGGGCGTCGATCGGCGGGGCTGTCCGAAAGATCCAATCGTGGTGGGTGAGGCGCGCCTAGCCTGATCGGTATGAAACCTCAGCTGAACGCGATCGGCCTGGTGACGACGGACCTCACGGCGTCGCTGCGCTTCTACCGGCTCCTCGGCCTCGAGATTCCGGCCGATGCCGAGAGCCAACCGCACGTCGAGACGAACGCCGGAGGTGTCCGGCTGATGTGGGACACCGTCGAGGTGGTCGAGTCGTTCGGCGGACCGTACACGCCGCCCATGGGCGACTCCCGCGTCTCGCTCGCGTTCGAGTGCGACGACCCCGCCCAGGTGGACGAGGTGTGGGCGCGGCTCGCGGCGGCGGGGCACGGCGGAGTCGAACCGTTCGACGCCCCGTGGGGGCAGCGCTACGCCACGGTCAAGGATCCCGACGGCAACGGCGTCGACCTGTTCGCGTCGCTGCCGGGCTGATCCCGGCCGGTCAGCTCACCGAACGAACGACCGGTGATCCGCCGCGACTCCCGGATCAGGTGCGCCTGGTCCACGTAGCCGCACCGCACGGCGACGTCGGCGGACGGGATCCCGAGCCCGGCGAGGTCGCGTGCCCGCTGCAGCCGCAGGATCCCGGCCAGCGTCTTGGGCCCGTAGCCGAAGGAACGGGTACCGAGCCGGTGCAGCGCGCGGGCGGACAATCCGACCGTGTCCGCGGCGTCGGCGACGGTTCGGCCGGACGCGAGCAGTCGTGCGGTGGTCGTCACCACCGGATCCGGCGGCCCCACCTCCGCCAGCCGTGCCCGACCGAACGATTCGAAGGCGCCCGACGCCTCGGCGGGATCGAGCCCGCGCAATCTCGTCGAGCGGCCGCGGCCGATCACGTCGGCGAGCGGGACCCGCCGGTCGCGCAGATGCGCGGCCGGCACGCCGAGCAGGTGGGGGAGCATGCCGGGCGGAAAGCGCAGGCCGACGCCGGGCACCGCCGACGCGGTCACCGTGAACGGGTGCGTGTCGGGACCCGCCACCACGACGTCGCCGTCCCGCCACACCAGGTCCATGCAGCCGTCCGGCAGCACGGACCCGTCGGCGGTGCGCACAGTGCGCCACACGACCGCCCCGGGAACCGCCGGTGATGCATGCTCGCTGTACACGACGCCAGTACAGCACGGGTGGGTGACAGGCTCAGCCCAGCCGGCTGCGCAGGGCGTCGAGCGGATCGGTACCGTCGCGACGCCCGCGGGGGCCGTCGCTCTCCGGCAGCGTCAGGCGGCCGGCGTCGGAGCGGGTCCATTCGCGGACCGCCCAACGCTCGGCGATGGCCCACCTGCCGTCACGGCGTTCCATGAGGTCCACGTAGCGGCAGCCGCTGGTGAAGTTGACCATGCCGATCCCGTCGCCACCGCCCCAGTGCGCCGCCGTCGAGTACGCCTCGCTCACCGCGTAGTCGCCGTGCAGTTCCACGAGGTGGTTGCCGATGTGGTGCATCGTGCCGCCGATAGCCCGCAGCTTCGGCTGCACCCAGGTGATGAAATCCTCGACGCTGCCGTCGAATCCGGTGTGGTGGTCGATCGCGTCCGGGTGGTAGGCGTCGCGGACCAGGTCGAAATCGAGTCGGTCGATGCCGCGGCAGTAGCGCATGACCACCTCGTAGATGGCCTGCTTGTCGAGCAGTTCGGCTACAGCCTGGTCCGTCGTAGTCACTGGCCCTCCCGGGTGTCGTCGGTCGTGGACTTCAGTCCTACCGCCCAGTCGATCAGCTGCGGAACTTCTTCTCCCGCTGTGCAGAATGTCGCGGGACGGAACACCGCGACGGTGGCGCCCGCGTCGTGCCAGGCGTGGGTCTTGTCCGCGGTCGCGTCGAGGTCCACGGTTCCGTCGTCGCGGCGTTCGGGTGCGACCGAGACCTGGACGACGGCGGAGTCGGGGTCGCGGCCGTGCTCGGCGAACGTGTCGCGCAGCAGGGAGACGCTCTGCGAGAACGTCTGCATGTCTGCGGGATTGACGGTCCACCCGTCGGCGACGCGGGCGATGCGGTCGAAGTTGCGCCTGCTGGGACCGAACCCGAAGATCACCGGCACCCGCTCCTGGACCGGGAACGGCAGCGAGTGGAAGTCCGCGAACGAGAACTCGCGGCCCTGGAAGTTCGCCGGAGCCTTGGTCCACAGCTCACGGCACACGCGGACGGTGTCCTCCATGCGGCCGAAGCGGGCATCGAACGGCATGTTGGTGGCGGTGTATTCGGCCTCCTGCCAGCCGACGCCCATCCCGATCGCGGCACGGCCGCCGGAGATGGCGTCGAGCGTGGCGATCTGCTTGGCGAGCAGTACCGGTGGGCGGACGGTCGCGATCAGGACCGAGACATTGAGCAGCACTCGATCGGTGACCGCGGCGACGGAGGAGAGCAGCGAAAGCGGCTCGTACCAATCGTGCTCCAGCGGGAAGGGAAAGCCGTTGGTCTCGACGCGCTGCGCGTGCGCGGCCGCGTTGAAGCCGATGTGATCACCGGTGGAGATCATGTCGACTCCCGCGCGGTCCGCGTCCGCCGCCAGCCGGAGCACCGGGCGGATCTGCCCGCCGTAGAGATTCTCGGCGCCGAGAATGTTCAGACCGACCTGCATGGTGCTCCTGTTCTCGCGGCTACTCCTGCGCAGCTCGCGCTCGGCTAGCGTTCATCGACGATGAACTGAAGGGTCCTCGACATGTCGAGGAAGAGGTTCGCGTCCTCGGCGACCGGCCCGCCGATCGCGGGATCGGCGTGCGCGGCGAGCATCGCGTCGTAGCCGGCGCGGTCCTCGAACCACATCTCGGTGATGACGTCGAAGCTCGGATCGGCCACGCCCGGAGCCCGGATGATGTCGGTGAGGTCGACGAAGTTGCGTCGGTACGCCTTCAGCGTGGGGAACGACCGCAGGATCAGCGGCGCGTGGACGGTCTCGTAGTGCTCGATGAACTGCTCGCGCGTGAGCTCGGGCTTACGGGCGAGCAGAGCAACTGCTTTGAACATAGGGCTTCCTCATCAAGATCAGCTGGAAGCTGGAGAATCTCACAGGTCGCGTCGGGCGTGCGAAGTCAGATCGCCGACCAGATCGATGCAGGTGAGTCGCTGCGTGAACTGCCACTCCCCGTCGATCTCGGCGAACGCATCGAAGTAGCGCCCCGACAGGATCGGCTGCAGGGGAAGGCTTTCCGTGGCCTGGAGCACCGTGAAGTACGACAGTGACGTCGCGGTGCGGCAGTCGTCCGCCACCTCCACGCGCAGGTTCGTCACGACGTGCTTGGTGCGCGGCCTCGGGGGAGCGCCGTGCATCTGGATGAAGCTCCGGCACGCGGCCAGCACGCCGGCGGGGTCGGAGTCACGCACCGACCCCACCGGGGTCCCGTCACCGTCGCATTGTCCGTACACCGCCCGCGTGAAGAGCTCCGCGACCTCCTCCAGCCGTCCCTCGTCGATGAGGTGCGTGTACCGGTGAGCGAGATCGCGGACCGCCTCGACAGCGCCCAGTCGCTCGAGCGTGTAGGGGGTCACTGCACGCTGATCTCTCGTCGGATCATCTTGCCGGTCGCGTTGCGCGGCAACAGGTCCGTCGTGAGGCGCCACTTGGTCGGCACCTTGAAGTACGACAGCCGCTCGGATGCGAACTCGCGCAGTTCCTCCTCGGTGACCGTGTGGCCCTCGGCGACCACGACCACGGCCGAGACCTCCTGGCCCAGATCGGGATGCGGCGTGCCGATCACCGCGCACTCCTGGACGGCGGGGTGCTCGTCGAGGGTCTGCTCGATCTCCGTGGGGTACACGTTCTCGCCGCCCCGCAGGATCAGGTCCGAGCGACGCCCGGTGAGCCGCAGGCGACCGTTCTCGACGACGCCGTAGTCGCCGGTCCGCAGCCAGCGATCGGAGGTGATCGAGGCCGCGGTCGCGTCGGGGTCGTTCCAGTAGCCGAGCATCACGAACGGGCTGCGGACGCACACCTCGCCCTCGAGGCCGTCCGGCAGCCACTCGCCGAACGGGTCGCGGATCTCCATGCTGACCGTGATGATCGGCCGGCCCAGCGTGCCCGGGTACTCCTCGAGCTCGGCGGAGCTGGCGACGGCGATCGCGGTGCTGCACTCGGTGAGGCCGTAGCTGTCGACGAGGGCGTTGCGGGCGAAGGGAACCTGCTCGCGGAGCCGGTCCTTGAACGCGATCGACGACGGCGCAGAGGCCAGCGAGAACGAGGTCAGCGAGGACAGGTCGTACTTGTCCAGATTGCCGTGCTCGAGGAGTCGGGAAGCCATCGTCGGGACGGCGCCCCAGTTCGTCACCCGCTCCCGCTCGATGAGACCGAGGATCCGATCGACGTCGAACGGGCCCTGGTTCATGACGACGGCACTGCCGGTCGCGAGGCGCGGGACCACGAGGTTGTGCAGGCTCGCGATGTGGAACAGCGGCGAGGTGAGCAGATAGCGCAGGTCGCTGGGGGCGTTCGGGTCGCTGGGCTTGCCCGTGAACGCGGCCATGATCGAGTCGCTGAAACGGTGGTAGTCGACCACCGCCAGCAGGTTGCGGTGCGAGTGCAGCGCGCCCTTGGGGCGTCCGCTGGTGCCGGACGTGTAGAGGATGACCGACGGATCGTCCTCGTCGATGTCCACGACGGGGCGGGCCGCGCCGGCGAACTCGGCGATGAGCCGCGGCAGGTCCTCCTCCATGGTCAGCACGGTGACGCCGGAGGTGTCGAGCCCGGCGAGGGCATCCGCGCGCTTGGCGTCGACGACCACGACCTTCGGGGTGCTGTGCTGCAGGCCGTACTCGATCTCGCGCGGCACCCACCAGCCGTTGAGGCCGACGGTGATGGCGCCGAGCGCCTGCGTTGCCCAGAAGGTGCTCACCCACTCCGGGGTGTTGGCGGCGAGGATCCCGACGCGGTCGCCCTTGGTGACGCCGTAGCGCTCGCTCAGGGCTGCGGCCAGCGCGTACGCGTCGGCGGCGTGCTGGGTGTACGAGACCCGGCGGTCCTCGGTGACGAGGTAATCGCGGTCGCCCCACTTGACCGAGTCGGCGAGCAGATCGCCCACGGCCTTGCTGCGGTTCTTCATGACCGGCATCCGGGTGCCGAGGACCTCTTCCTCGACGATCTCGAACGGTCCACCGGGACCGATCAGACGAGACATGACCTGGTCCAGGTGCAGTTGCGGATCTGCGGGGGCAGTCATGAGTGACCTTTCGTCCGTGTCACAGTGTCGTTCCTGTCACTGTCTGCGCGTGAACGCCCAGGTGCCAGGCTCGGGACATGGGGTGTGACGGGTTTCTCACGGCAATTTCTCATGTCGGGAAGGTCCGGCGGGACGAGTTACCACTCAGCGAGACTAACGGTGATCTGCGCGACAGCCCGAGGCTACTTTTCGCGAAAGGAACATGGCTGGTGGATCGAACCGGAAGGTCCGGTCCGCGGCCGGCCCACGGATGGCTGACCCGCCTACACAGCCCGCAGTCAGAAGCAACGCGCCTACCGGCGCTGCGACAGGAGAGAATGAGTTGGAACGCAAGACGATTGCCGAGATGCTCCTCGATCGCCTCGGTGACCAGCAGCTCGGTGTCCGTACCCGTGAGCAGGACTGGACGTGGGACGAGGTGGTCCGCG
>NZ_QQAT01000017.1:0-131687 GCF_003350365.1 Rhodococcus sp. AG1013 | reverse complement strand
TGTCCGGCGGTTGATGCCTACGATCCGGCAGGCCTCTGCGTTGCTCACACCCTGCCGCATGAGCTGAAAGTAGACACGCCGTTCCTCGGACAGAGAGGTGCGCAGGGCCGAGCGGTACCGCGCGAACGCGATCGGAGGCCCGGCCCGGGTCCATCGGGCCGGGCCTCCCCCACCCCAGACCGGATCGAACCTCAGAGCCGACGCACCATCCACGACCGCCCGGACGTCGATCCCCATGGCCAGACTGCGAGCCGAGATGACAACTTCGGATCCATGAGCAACACGACAGGAACGGTGCAGGATGGAACGACCTGGAAGGCTGAGGAGTCATCGACTCATCGAGCGGGTGCTGGGTGTTCTTCAACGCCATCGCCGGCACGGGATTCCTGTCCCTGACAGCAGGTGACACCGTCCACTTCGAGTGGGAGCAAGCGACCGATCAGGACGGCTGACGAGTACATCTCCTATAGCCTGGCCGACCATGACAGGAAACGATGATTCCGAGTCGAACCGTGAACACGGGGCGCTCGGAGGGGGAATCTCGGATTTCGATGACACACAGGCCGACCCGAACTCCTCGACCGGTCCGGACCGCCCACCGAAGAAGCAGGGTCCTTCCTGCGGGAACTACCGATTCTCCTGGTTGTCGCACTGGTCCTGAGCTTTCTGCTCCAGACTTTCCTCGCCAGGGTGTATCTGATTCCGTCGGAGTCGATGGAACCAGCGCTGCACGGCTGCACCGGGTGCACGGGCGACCGAATCGTGGTGGACAAGGTGTCCTATCGGTTCGGTGATCCCGAGTCCGGTGACGTCGTGGTGTTCAAAGGCCCGCCGTCATGGAGCGAGGACTACCAATCGACACGCTCGAGCAACGTCCTTCTTCGCGGCGCGGAGAACCTGGGCTCCTTAGTCGGACTGGTCCCTCCCGACGAGAACGATCTGGTCAAGCGCGTGATCGCAGTGGGCGGGCAGACAGTGCAGTGCCTACCCGACGATTCGGCCGTGATGGTCGACGGAAAACCGTTGACCGAGCCCTACATCGACCGCGCAATGCCCGGCAACAACAGCGCATGCCAGGGAAAGTTCTTCGGCCCCATCACTGTTCCGGAGGGAAACGTGTGGGTGATGGGCGACAACCGTGCGAACTCCAAGGACTCACGATTCCATCTGGACGACGAACTGCAAGGAACGATTCCGCTTTCCGACATCATTGGCAAAGTCCGCCTCATCGTTCTGCCGCCGTCCCGGTGGGGTGTGGTCCACGCGGTCGACCCGCAGTAGCAGTTGCGAATGCCAGGAACTTGGACGTTTCCCCGCACGGGACATGCCAACACCCCAGTTCAGCGGGCATACGCTCATCACCCCGAACACGACGGATCCCCGGAGGGACCCATGCCGCCCGTCTACAAGGTCACTGCTGACCTCTCCTACCCGTACACCGGCGTCACCGCCGGCCACCTCGACTACATGGAGGGCGTGCACGACGGATTCCGGCCCTCCGTCACCGAGGGGCCGGAGGGCCGGACCCGCGTCCGCCTCTTCATCCCGAGCAAAACGGAGAGCTGGGCCAGGATGCTCGGGGAAGACCTGATCACCAAGAGCAATCCCCCGGAGCTACGCGGCCCCATCCACGACATCACCACAGCCCCCGCCACCGAATCCGACCTCACACCGACAACACCCGAGGAGCACTAGCCCGGCACGGCGACTTCGGGCCGGGCCTCCATCCGGATCAGCTCTGACACCGAATGCACCCTGATCGCCGACGCCGCGCCCGCGGCTGGGACCCCGCAGCCGGACGACCCACCTGACGCCGGTTGCCACGCCGTCGAGTAACACCTTTCTAGAGCGCCCGAAGCAACGGAAAGCCAACCACTTCGGTATCGACTCGGATCACGACACCGCCATCGCCAAGCTCTACCCCAGCAGCCTTGCTAAGCAAGATACTTACCGCTACCGTGCTCAACATGAGTGTGGAACGACGAAGCCTGGTACTTCGAGGAGTCTTGGACCTCTGCCTGCTGGCATTGCTGCGAGAGCGGCCGGTGTACGGATACGAACTCACCGAGCGGTTGGCCGAGCAGGATCTTCTTGTCTCGGGCGGCTCCACGTATCCGTTGCTGGCGCGACTCGAGAAGGCCGGCCTCGTCGTCTCGAAGATGCGCCCCTCGGCGTCCGGACCGCCACGAAAGTACTACGCGCTCAGTGACGACGGTGTCGATGTGCTCGCCAGCGGTACCACAGAGTGGCTCGCCGTCTCCTCCAGTGTCACTTCCCTTTTACAGTCCGAGACCCAGGCCGACAACAGAACGGAAATCGCATGACCTCCGCAACCGCCGCGCGCGCCGACAGCACCGAACGATCGGACGTCATCCGGCAGGCCAACCGCCTCTGGCGACGCGCCGGCGTCCACCGGACCGATCGACAGCTACTGCTCACCGAACTCGAGACCGAACTCAGAGGCGCGTACCAAGATGGCCACAGCCCGACCTCGATCCTGGGTGAAGACAGTGACCAGATGCTCCGATCGTGGGCGCACGAGCGCGGAATGTGCGGCCGCGCTCTGCGTTTGGGGCTTGTTGTCCCCTCCGCCCTTGCAGGAATCGTCGTCGGCCTCGCCGCCGTTCTACTCGTCCTCGTTGCTAGTTTCCGCGGCTGGTCGGGCTCGTTCGATCCGGGGCGTTTGCGCTTCGTCTTGTCCTTCTACGCCTCCGGTGCTGCCCTGGCATTTCTGTGCGCGCTGTTGTGCGTGTGGGGCGCTCTTCGATACTTCGGCGACCCGTGCGCTGCATCGACCGTGCGCTGGCTCGCTGCTCTCCTGCCAATCGGCGCCGCGCTCAGTACGGGTGCAGGCGTTGCTGTCGCTTGGTGGAGGAACTTCAATACCTCTACCCCGGTATTCGTCGCGGTTACCGGACTGGTCATCGTCGGACTTGTGCTCACCGTCGGGCTCGCCCGGTACCTAGCTGTACGAACGATGAATGACACTGGTCCTGAATCGCTCTAGCTGCATCTCAACACCGGCGACGATCCAATCGGGCGCACGGCATGTGCACAGTCGAGTCGCGCAGGACGACAGGCGCCTCGCCAAGGCATGTTGACGGATTCAGGGCGGGTACGGCTGCGCCTGTCACAGTAGATGTGTCGTGGCGACGCGAACCGGTGGTGAGGCGTAACCCCCCCAGGGCCTCCGCACGATCGGTCTGCCGACGTCGGGTCAGGCAGTTCCGGTAGTGCCCCGCTGCGCTGCCTCGACAAGGCCCCTGAGGATCGCCAGTTCAGCTTTGAATGCGGACCGACCACGTTTGGTGATCGACACCCACGTCCGCGCCCTACCTGACGATTCCTTCTTGTCGATCACGATTAGTTGCGCATCGCACAGGACTGCGAGGTGGCGAGAGAGATTGCCGGCAGTCAGTCCAAGGGTCTGGCGAATGAACACGAAATCGACCGAGTCCGCTTCTGAGAGAACGGCGAGAATACCCAGTCGGGTTCGTTGGTGGACAACATCGTCGAGGTCGTTGGTGGGGTGGGTCATCGCGGGCCCCGATCCCGCACGGCCACAACGACTGCGCCGATCGACAGAACCAGGGCAGGCAAGGCCAGGTTGAGCAGGAGGTTGTACCGGTAGTCGAAGTCGACACCCTGTGCCAAGATCATGTTCTCGACGTTGTACAGGTTTGCCACCAGGCTGACGACGAGTGCGAGGGCGCCGATTCCGAGAATCGTGAGATCCCGGCCGAGTACACCCCACACCATGACTCCCACCGCGATCGCCAGTAGCGGGGTGAGCCCGCGGATCGTCAGATTCCCCAATGGGAGCTGCAACTGCGGCACCACCACTACTACCGCCACCAACACCAAGAACAGGACCAGTCCGCAGACGGTGACGTATGACGCCCGCACCCGAACTCCGGAAGACGATCCGCGCCGGACCAGGTAGACGGCGATCACCGCATACGCCACCGGTAGTACGACCAGCCAATAGGCCGCAGCGGCGGTGGGGTGCTCCAGCTGCCCGAACCCGGAGAGCCTGCTGAGCTGCGAGGAGCCCGACCACTGCGCGCCGAAGGGGCGCTGTATGTAGAGCGGCATCGCCGCGACCACGACCACCGCCAAGACCGCCAGCGCCACCCAGTTGTGCGGGCGAGCCGCTCTGGTTCGACGCCCAACCGCCTTGACCTCGGCTAATACCTCACGCGACGTCTCAGCTGAGCGGTCCATGGCGATCCCCCGATTCCTTTCGGTTTGTGATGCAAACCCCGGTTTAGGTTTGCATCACAAACCATGGAAGTCAATCGGCGGCGTCGGTAATCGCACGCGCGAGCGGGCGCCCTCCTCACTCGTGGTTGGCGCAGGGTGACGAATGAGAATAGATTTGCTGCGGAAACATGATCTTGTTGTCGAGTCGAGCAACTGTTCGCCGGGCGGCTTGTCAGGGACGATTTCCCACAGAGTCGACATACCCGTGGTCGAGCCAGACGGTGTAGCCCACCGTGGAGGGCAGTGCGATCGGGACGTCCACTGTGGTGGCAGTCAGTGCGATCTGCTCGTAGTCCAGCAATGCCCCGGTCGTCTCATCGAAGACGAGGACCAGTTGACGTTCGTGTGTTTCGGTGCTGACGGCTACGCCATGGCGGCCGACGCGATCAGTGACCGCACCGAGTACCGCGATGTCCTGCTGCTCGGCAAGGATGCTGAGGAAGGCCGCTTGCAGGTTCGGAGGAACGATGCGTGTTGTCCAGGTGTCGGTGAACGCGTTGAACCACTGCGGCGCGCTTCGGCCGGCCCCCTCGTGGAGAAGTCGCTCTCGAAGCACCTGGGCCGAGGATTCGTCGGAGCCGATCTGATCACCGGGCAAACGGGCGGGACCGATGTTGGCGGATCGAGCTACACCGTTCTCGGTGTCGACGATCTGCCCCGACCCATCTTCGGCACCCCATTGTTCGCGGTCGATGACCGCGGTGCCCCAACCGAGGACGGTTCCGTCCGTTGTCTGATCGCTCGACAGAAACCACGTTCGAGTCTGTATGAACTCGTAGGGTCCGGTGCCTCTGGCAGCTGGCTGTTGACGTGCGTGGTCGGCCAGATGAAGTAGAAGGTCCTTGGCTGAGACCGGCTGGGTGTAGGCAACGAAGTGCAGCAACGGCGCCGTGGGTGTTGCCCTCTCCGGAGCGGTCGGAGGGGGCAACACGGTCAGGTCGGGGTCGGTGGGGGGAAGTGCGAACGATGCAGCCGGCGGCGATCCCGGAGCGGTTGTTCCCGGCCGATCTCCGACAACCAGGACTGTGCCTACTATCGCCCCGGCCACCAGGACAACGCTGGCCGCGGCCAGGATCGGGCGGTACAGCCGTCGGGCATCATGATTCGACTCCGATCGGTCCCGGCTGTGGGCGAGTATCTGCTCCATGCCACCCACCGGAGGCTCGAGATTCGAGCTTGGGGGAACAGGATTCTGGCGTTCCATTCTGTCGATCGCTGATCGTTTGTCGCTCACGTCGCATCCCTTTCCATCTGGATCGAAGGTGTGCCGGAAGAATCCTGAATTGCCAGCGCCGCAGAGAGGCGGCGGCGTGCGCGGTGGTGACGGACGGCGAACGCTGTTGTGCTGCACCTAACCGCTTCGGCGGACTGCCGGTAACTCAGGCCGTCCCATACCGTCAACATCAACGTTTCGCGGTCTTGCTCAGACAGAGTCTGAAGTGCTGCGAGCACACTCAGACGTTCCAACGCCGCATCATCGGCGCCTGGCGCGGTCGGTGGCGACAACAGTGACCCTGAAGCCGCCCATTCGATCAGCGTGAGCTGTTTGTCTTCTCGCCGCCGATGTTCGGAGAGCGCATGCCCGGTGGCTACCAACAGCCAAGGTAGGGGGTCGGTCGGAAGCTGGTCCAGCTTCTTCCACGCGATCAGGAATGCTTCGTCGGTCGCTTCCTGCGCAATCTGGTCCGGCGCACGCCTGGCGGCGTACGCCCACACTCGGCGATACAACTGCTTGTATACTTCGGTGAATCGCGCCTCATCCGTGTCCATCCATTCCCCTCCACTGACACTCGTCACCAGGTAACGGCATGGGAACGGCGGAAATTACCGAGCATGGCGAAACTCATAAAAACAACCCTGATCTGGCAGCGTTCGCCCCTCGTGCGAGACTGCACGACGCGGTCTCCGTGGCGGGTGCGGGTGGTCAAGGTCGTTTCCTGGGTCAAAGCTGTGGTGTGCCGGCCGCGGCTGCGAACAACCGTGCCTGGCCGTGGCTGGTTCACCTATCTGTGCCATTCAGTTGGCCGCGGTGGCAGTCCCCATCACGCTCCCGGGACCACAGACCTCGCTTCAAGCGATCCAGGCGCCGCTCCCTCAGGCACGAAGTCGCCCTCACCAACACTGAGCACCGCACCAGTGTTCGCATCGATAAGCACCGACTTCACTTTCGACGACTTCAAGAGTTCGCGGTCTTCATTCGAAAGCCTTTCCAGCAGACCCGAGTTCGGGTCGTTGGCCTTCGCCATCGCCTTCTCGATGGCGGCCGCACTCGTGTCCGGTGCGGCCGGCGCCGACTCGCTCGATGCGGCGTTCGCCGGAGCGAACCCGATGGCCAGCATCGCGGCCGCAGCCACCACCCCGAGAGACTTCTTCATTGACATCACAGAACTTCCCCTCTGCTGCAATGGATTGGTGAATCCCACGCACCGTACCTACCGGCCAGCCCGTTTGCCGGTCGAGGACGCTTCGGTCCGCTAGGCGGGGGCGCCAGCCTGCGCGTCACACCAGTAGTCCGCGACCGTCTTTCCGACGGAAGATCGTCCTCGATCGCTAATGGCGGCGCAAGTCGGTACGGGTCTAGAAGTTCGGTCCGATCTCGATGCTGCCGACGACGGTCCCGTCCGCCGCGTATCCGGTGAGGACCGGGCGGGGGCTGCCGGGCGACGGCATCGGGAACCAGCCGAAGAAGCTGCCGTCCGCGAGGATCGTGGGCAGCACTTGCCCAGTGCTCGTGTGCAATTCGGCACGCACCGCAGTTCCTGCCACTGCGTCGTAGACGAGTTCCTTCGGACGCACCTCGCCGCCGGCACCGTCGCCGAATGACGCGACCATCGTGCCGGCACCGTCGCCGAATGCGCCGTCACCGTCGTGCCTGCATCGGCTGCCGAGGTCGGTGAACTCCGACGGGCCGGGCCGCTCGGCGCTGGCGGCGCTCTCGAACACCGAGGTCACGCACCGCTGGCTGCCGGCACCGCGGGCCTCGAAAACGCTGAATACGGTGCCGTCCGGTCCGGGGATGGAGGCGATCCGCTCGGCGGTGGCCGGATCCACCGGCCCCGCCCCCGGTCCCGGTTCCTTCCAGAAGTAGTAGTGGTCGGTGAACGCCTTCGGCATCATGCCGCCGGCGGCGGCCGCGCCGATGCCACCCACTGTGAACAGTGCC
Source organism: Rhodococcus sp. AG1013 (assembly GCF_003350365.1). Lineage (NCBI taxonomy): Bacteria > Bacillati > Actinomycetota > Actinomycetes > Mycobacteriales > Nocardiaceae > Rhodococcus > Rhodococcus sp. AG1013. The sequence continues at coordinate 124,261 of NZ_QQAT01000017.1, read as the reverse complement.
GCGGTGAGAGCCACCGCACCGACCCGCCTGGTCGACCGCACCGCGGGAGCCGTCGGCTCGGAGATGGTCGCCATGATGCGGGCCCTTTCGGCGGCCTGCAGGTGCCGCGGCCACAGTTCGTCGGCACCGGTGTCGGGGCGCATGGCCTCGAGGGTTCTCAGCAGGTCCTTCGTCATCGGAGGCTCCTCGGTTCGGGTACGACCCGCAGCGGGGCCGGGGTGGCGGATTCGGTGGCCGAGTCGGCGCGTAGACGGCGTCGGGCACGGAACAGTCGGACGTGCATGGCCGCAGCGGAACACCCCACCACCTGGGCTGCCTCGGCGGCGCTCAGTCCGTCCCACGCGGTCAGGAGCAGTGCTTCGCGTTCCGTCTCGGTGAGGGTCGCGAGCGCCGCGAGCACCTCCCCTCGATCAGTGACGGTGATGTCGGCGCCTGGCGCGAACTCCGTGAGTTGCTCGAGGCGCACCATCTTGTCCGTCAGCGCGTCACGGCGGCGATCCGTACGCCGGTGGTTGGCGATCGTGTTGCGGGCCACCACCAGCAACCAGGGCAGCGCCGGCTCCGGCACCCCCGACAGGCGCCGCCACGCGACCAGGAACGTCTCGGACACCACCTCCTGCGCAGTGTGATGGTCCACGTGTCGGCAGGCATACGCGAAGACCCGCCCGGCACAGGCGTCCCACAGCTCCGTGAACCGCGCGACGTCCCCCGGTGCCGGTGATCCCGGCTGTTCCTCTCCCATACCAAATAGTGTCCGGTCGTGTGCCGATTCTTACGGCCGCCGCCGAAATCGGCTGCCGGCTGCGCTCACCAATACTCGGCGATTGGTCAAAAACCACAGGTGCGGATACTTGGCGAAGGGTGGTCCGCGCGGACAAGCCCCCGCCCGAGAAGACACTCGACATGTCGACGACGACGTCGATCGATCAGGGAGCCGGCACAGAGGTTGACAGCAGAATGTCGTTCGCCCGGCGCTTGGTACGGTGACGAGCGGAGGCGCTAGAGGGGATGCATGCGGCAACCGACCTGGCGGGGAATGACTTTCGTGGAGATCATCCGAACCTGGATCCGCTATCAGCGCGCACGGCTCGCCTGGAGTATCCCCATCCTCGCTTTCGCGGCGGTCATGTTCTACATCAACCTGCGCATCAACTAGACACACCGCGCGCCCGGCGACGCCGTGTCCATAGCTCGGGATGACGAAGCGATGGACAATGCAGGTCAGCAGCTGCGGGTCGGGCCGGGGCACGAACCACCAAGGGGGAACCATCGGATGCGCAAAGCGCTCGCATTGCTCGGCATCGTCGCTGGCCTCGCCGTCTATACCGCTGCGTTCTTCATCAACGCCCCGATCGAAGTGTGCATCTCGCAGCCGATCCCCCCATCAGCCATCCCGCCCGGTGCCAACAGCGTGGCGGCAACTCCCGCGATCTCCAGCAAAGCCTGGGTCGTCCTCGTCGCGTCGCGATGTGAACTGACCTTCCCTGCGACCGGCACCCACACCTCGGATCTCATCATCGAATGGGTCCCATCAGCACTGGCCATCGCCGGCCTGATCGTCGCCGCATCATCGCTGTGGATCTGGCTCGGCTACCGCGCCAAAGAATCCGAAGTGGACTTGCCTGCATCCCACCCGTGACGTGCACTCTTCGCAGTCAGGGGTGGGATGCGGGGCTACGGTTCGCCGGCTCGCACGTGCGGACATGCGGGTGGTGATCGACGGCGTGACAGCGGGGCCGGCTCACATGTGGTCAGCGAAGGTGTCCAGGAAGTTCTGCAGTGCGACCATTCCTGCCCCGACCACCACGTAGGTGGTGAGGAAGGCCATGGCCGCGGGGCGAGCGGGCCGATGAAGAAGCCCGATCGCTGTGGCAACCGCGATGCCCGAGACGAGTGGGAGGAACAAGCACACCCAGTACATCGCGCCCGCCGACGGGTGCGGGCCGACCTCCCACACGTCGCGTAGCGCCCTGATGGCGAGCAGGTTGAGCAGCAGCGCCGTCAGTGACCCGGTCGTGATACCGACCAGCATCGATGACCAATTTCCTGTCGACCTCTCCCCCATCACGGTGAGAAGACTAGCGCCGCCGGCATCGCCACGAAGCCGCGCGCCGAGCAGCGAACTGACCTCGTGTGAGAATCGCCCAGTGACTCCGAAGACGCGCAACCTGCTCGCAGGCCTCGCAGCGGTGGCTGTCGTCGTGGTTGTCGGCGCACTCGTATTCGATCGTCAGGAGACGCGGGCCTATTCGGAGTGCATGGACGGGGCCATGACCACTTTCGGTAGCTATTCGGATTCTCCTGACGCGTCACTACCCGACGGTGGTGTCGTTGACTTCGTCTACGTGTCGGGATGCGACGATGCGAACCGTGTCGGCCTGGTCGTGGCCGGGCTTGGCGTGGTCGCGCTCGTGGCCACGACGGTCCGGTGGTGGGCGCTGCGCTGTTCCTCGGCTTCGCGGGCCGGGCGTGATTGACTACTCGGCTGGGATCAGTTCCTCAGGCTTCATCGGGAAGGGGTACTTCCCTGGCGCATCTTCGACGGATTCGATCAGAAGGCGTCCGTCTCCGTCGTCGCCGATGATGCTGAGAACTGACGCGCCACCTGGGTAAATGCGAACTCGGTCGCCGATCTTCAAAATCGTGCGGGTTCGACGATTCCTAGACCTCCATCCCGTTGAACTCGTACGGGTTCGACGGGAAATGACCGATTCCTGCCAGGTTCCGGACGGGTTTGGGGTCTATCTGCAGTAGTGGGGGCAAACTGATACGGTACGAAACGTGCCGTATCGAAATAGGAGTAGTAGGAACACCGAGGCGGAGGTTCGCCCCGGACGACCGCGTGACCACGCACGTGAGGGCGAGATCCTCGCGTGCGTGCTGGAACTCCTTGGCGAGGTCGGCTACGACGCGTTGACATTTGAGGCGGTCGCACGCCGCGCCCAGGCGTCGAAGGCGACGTTGTACCGGCGTTGGGAGACGAAACGCGAGATGGTCGTCGCGGCGGTGAAGGCCGGCCCTGCGTCCGGCGGATCCGGCTCCGCGATCGACACGGGATCCCTCCGCGGAGACCTGCTCGCGCTTTGCGAGCGGCTCGACGCCACGATGCGCTCGGCGGACGGATCGATGAGTCTGATGCTGCTCCAGGCCGGCCTCGAGGATCCGGATCTGTGCAGCCACATCGAGGAGGCGACCGGGCCGACCGGCGCGAAGCTCCCGACGTCGGTGCTCGCCGCGGCCATCGGACGGGGCGAACTCGCGGAGAGCGCCCAGCCGTTCCCGTATGAGGAGATCACCGGATCGGTGCTGCTCCTGCGCAGGCTGAACGGGCTTCCTACCGGCCCCGATTATCTGGCCCACCTGGTTGACCACATCCTCGTCCCCGCCCTCCGGGCGAGCGCGACGAACTCAGAGCCACCCGCCCGCGCCATCTTCTCGTGACCGAGGCAGGCGAGCCCCTCATCCATTCACATACGAAAGGTGTGCCCATGACGGACCTGACCATCGACGGCTTCGACTACCACCGGATTTCCGGTGAGGGAGGCATCGAGCTGAACGTCGCCGTCGGCGGCAGCGGCGATCCCGTCGTCCTGCTGCACGGCTTCCCGCAGACACACCTCATGTGGCGTCACGTCGCCCGGCGGCTGTCCGAGCGGCATCTGGTGATCGTGCCCGACCTGCGGGGCTACGGCGCGAGCGACAAACCCGAGGAAGCAAGCCCTGAGACCTATTCGAAGCGAACGATGGCGCACGACATCGTCAGCGTCGTGCGCGGCATTGGTCACGACCGGTTCAGCCTGATCGGTCACGACCGCGGTGCTCTCGTCGGTGTCCGGGCCGCTCTGGACCACCCGGAGACTGTCTCCCATTTGGGCATCCTGGACGTGCTGCCGACGATGGACACTTGGGACGTGCTGCACGGCGTCGATGCCGCGGTCGCATGGCACCTCTACCTGATGGCGCAGCCGAAAGGCCTGCCGGAGAGGATGATCGAGGCCGTCGCCGACGACTTCTTCGGGACTTTCCTCGACGCGTGGGACACCGACGGGACGACCTTCCCGCCGGACGTGCGCAGCCACTACGTCGCCAGCTCCTCGCGGGCCGTGCCGTCGATCGTCGCCGACTACCGGGCCACGGCCAGTATCGACCTCGAGATGGACCGAACCGACCGAAAAGCCGGCGCCCAGTTGGCGATGCCTGTGGGCGTGATCTCGCAGGACTGGGGATCACAGCTGGGGTTCGACGCCCTGGCCCTGTGGCAGCAGTGGGCACCGGCCGCCACGTACCAACCGATCGACGCTGGACACTTCATGGCAGAGGAGAAGCCGGAAGAAGTGGCCGCCTTCATCCAGGACTTGCTGGAACGCCCACCCGCCTGAGTCCCGGTAAGCACCTTCGGACTCCGAGCCCGTAACTCAATCACCACGCGCCTGGAGAAGATCCCGCCGTACGTCGTGGCGGCATCACCCCCGCAGCGATGATGCGGGAGTACCCCACGATCCCCGCGGCGCGGAGAACTCGCGTCGCCTGCAATCGAGTAGCGGATTCCGTCATGAAGATGCGGATTTCGCGAGCTACACGTCAAACGACCAGAAATTGAAGGAATCCCACGTAGCCCCACAAGCAGACTGAGATTCACCGCGACCGGCTGAAACGGACTGAAGAGAGCGTCACACTCAGGAACGAACCCGCACCAACTCCGGCATGCTGTGCCTCTCACAAGAACCAACTGAGAACGTTATCGGATGAGCCGGGTCACAGGCGCTCCAGAGTGTCGTCACCGTTCGGCGTCGCGCGACCGGTTGGGCGCGCACAATCTGGCTATGGCTGTCTCCGCGACACCACCGACACCGATGCTGGCCACTCTCGGTCGGCCGCCGGTCGGGGTCAAGTCCAGAGGCGTGGTGTAACGAGGTCGCCGCGTGATTCCTCGCGGGGCTATGCGGTCAGGGCGGGTGTGACCTCCTCGGTGGGTTCGGTGGTGTCGGCGGGCTTGTCTCCGCGGGCGTGGGCGAGGACGTCGAGGCCGAGGTAGCGGCGTCCCTCGATCCACTCGTCGTGTTGTTCGGCGAGCACGGCGCCAACGAGGCGGATCAGGGCGGCGCGGTCGGGGAAGATCCCGACGACGTCGGTGCGTCGGCGGATCTCCTTGTTCAACCGCTCTTGCGGGTTGTTGGACCAGATCTGTCGCCAGATCTGTTTCGGGAACGCAGTGAACGCGAGTAGATCGACCCGGGCTCCGTCGAGGTGGTCGGCGACCTTCGGGAGCTTCTCGGTGAGGCTTCGATGATCCGATCATATTGTGCGTGAACGGATTCCGAATCGGGTTGGTCGTAGACCGAGTGCAGCAGCGTGCGCACCCACGGCCACGACGACTTCGGGGTGACCGACATCAAATTCGTCGCGTAGTGGGTGCGGCAACGCTGCCAGGAAGCACCGGGCAGGGTGGCGCCGATCGCCGCGACCAGGCCGGCGTGGGCATCGGAGGTCACCAACTTCACCCCGGACAGGCCGCGGGCGACCAACCCGCGGAAGAACGTGAGCCAGCCGGCACCGTCCTCGGCGGAGGTGACATCGATGCCCAGGATTTCGCGGTAGCCGTCCGCGTTGACCCCGACCGCGACCAGGGCGTGGACGTTCACCACCCGCCCGTTCTCGCGGACCTTGAGCACGAGGGCGTCGGCGGCGACGAACGTGTACGGGCCGGCGTCGAGGGGGCGGCTGCGGAACGCCTCGACCTGCTCGTCCAACTCTTTCGCCATGATGCTGACCTGGGACTTCGAGAGCGAGGTGATGCCCAACGTCTCGACCAGCTTCTCCGTCCGGCGGGTCGACACCCCGAGCAGATAGCAGGTCGCGACCACCGTGGTCAGGGCCCGCTCCGCGCGCTTGCGGCGCTCGAGCAGCCAATCCGGGAAGTAGCTTCCCGAACGCAGTTTCGGGATCGCGACGTCGAGGGTCCCGACGCGGGTGTCGAAGTCTCGGTGCCGGTATCCGTTGCGCGAGTTGATACGTTCGTCGGAGCGTTGCCCGTAGCCGGCGCCGCACAGGACGTCGGCTTCGGCGCCCATCAGCGCGCGGATGAACATTGTGAGCAGCTCGCGCAGCAGGTCCGGGCTTGCTCCGGTGAGTCGGTCTTCGACGAGCTGGCGCAGGTCTATATCGTGGGCAGTGGTCATCGTGTGGTCCTGTCTCGAGTCGACTTGGTAGGTCTCTCGAAGAATCACGCGGTGACCGTCTTTCGTTCGGCTACGACACGCCGGCCATCTCAATCGGCTCCGGTTCGTACACCATCTTCATGGACGCAACCGTTTCAGCTATCGCACCCAGCGACGGAAGATCCCTCAACTTGAGGTTTCAGGACCACTCCGCTCGACAACCAAGTCAGGAACAAGCGGACAGCCCACGATGACCGCGGCGGACCGGCCACGCGGGTCGACTTAGCCAGGGGGCCAAATGTGAGTGACGATTTCGGAATTGCCGGAAAGACCGCGTTGGTCACGGGCTCAGGCCGAAACATCGGGCGGGCGATCGTGCTCGAGCTGGCCGGCCGCGGAGCGAACGTCATCGTCAACGCCCGCAGCAACGAGGCGGAGGCCGACGCGGTGGCCAAGGAGGCCGAGGGGCTCGGCGCCCGCTCGTTGGTGATGGGCGACGCCGCAGACAAGGCAACCGTGGAACGGATGCGGGCGCAGGCCGAACAGACGTTCGGCGGCATGGACATCTACGTCAGCAACGCTGCCCGCCGGCTCTACAAGGACTTCTTCGAGACCACCGACGAGGACTGGCACTCCCACCTGAACCAGCAGCTCACGGCCTCGTGGTACCTGGCCGAAGCGTTCGTCCCCGGCATGCGCGATCGCGGCTGGGGCCGGGTAGTGCACATCAACGGCGAAGACGGCTGGCTCGGCGGCTGGAGCCGGATCCCCCACTCGGTCGGCAAGGGCGGCCTGCGCACCCTCACCAAGTCCCTCGCCCACGGGCTGGGCCAGTACGGCATAACCGTCAACGATGTCTCCCCCGGCTTCATCGACACCATCCGCGACAAGGAAACCCACGAAGTGACCCACGAGCGAACGGAAGAGTTCCTCGAGGACATCCCTATCCGGCGCCAGCCGACACCCGAAGAACTGGCTTGGGCATGCGCGTTCCTGTGCTCGATGCGCTCCGCCGCCATCACCGGGGCGGTCATCCACGTCAACGGCGGCCAGTGGATGTTCGGATAGGTGGGAAGTCAGGACGCCGGTCGGGCGGATCGTACTGGCCGAATGGCGCCTCCTCCAGCTACCAAGCGAAGGGAACGACCACAAATGACAAGCGGACACCCACGCCGAATCGCAATAGTCGGTGCCGGATTGATCGGGTCGGCGCTGTCTGGTCACTTGATCCTGGAACGGCACGAGTAGACCCACGAATCCATCAGGCCACCGCCGCGTGCCCAGCCAGTAGAACAGCACGTCAAGCGCGACACCCAGAGTGGGGGCAGTCCCGAGGGCCCAGCCACAGGCCGTAAGGGGGTCATCTCACATCACCCCCAGCTACGGGCAATACCCGCCAGCCCAACAGGGCCAATTCTTCGCGACCCACCCGATCACCTCTGGCGGAACGAAGTGCGTGGGCAGAAGCCAGAAGATCGGCGGCCAGTCGATCACAACGCGCGCCCCTCACCAGCAGCCCGACAGAACGTCACCCTCAGAACCGATTCCACCAACCGGCGAAGAGATTCCACTCGAGCATCCCCGGCCACACGCCCTGCTCCAGCGGATTCATGTAGTACAAATCCGGCAGTAGTCCAATCACGACCGCCCCCTACAGACACTCAGTGGGACGTGCCATCTTACCTGGTCAGGGCACTAAAAGGCCCCCACACCCGAAAAGGGTGCAGGGGCCGATATGTACCGCGCGAACACGATCGACGACACTGACGAGCGGAGACCCGGCCCGCTAGTTCCGGGCCGGGCCTCCACCCGCATCAGATCGGATCGAAACCGGGACGCACACTACCGAGGTCCAGTGGTGTTGCCCTCGTAGAACGCGTTGAGATCGAACTCGCGCAACTGGTAGCGGTCTGGATCGACGGAGTCCGTCTGGCACCACTCGAAGAAGACCGCAGCGGCTTCATCCGCAGTGAATACCTCGTCCGCATACACATGCAGTCGGTGCCGGCCTTCATGGAACGGGATCTCGACGGTCGGGACCCCAACACGAGCGCCCGGCCGACCAATCACGTAGAGCCGGTAGGTGCCACCAACGAGGAGTCGCGCCTCTACAGACATCGCATCCGCTGACCCCGCCGCCTGAATGTAAACCTGGTCCATCAGCGCCTTCTCCCCCGCCGACAGATCTTCGAAGTAGCGCCCCTCCGGAACCTTCGACACAGTCAACGTCGAACGCGTCAGCCCATCAAACCTGCTCAGCGGACGCGCGAACTTCTCTACCGCGTCGATCCTGCGTGAGATCGACCGGTGCCCACCCGAATAGTCAAACTTGAACACTCACACCCCCGACCGCGAAACCAGACGGCTGCCCACCCCTCTGCGGGCCTCATCGCCAGGACAGCTCATCGCGAGCACCCAGCCACGCAGAATGCCCCCCGCTTCAGACCTCAAACCGCAGCCCCCACACCCGAACCTGATGCAGGGGCAGCGAACAGCTCAGATCAGCTGATCACCACTGCTGGTAGAAGTCGAAGCGGTCGCCCCAGATCGCGGGATCGTTCACGTCGAACTGGATGTATCCCCCACGAGCGACAGCCTCGTCGATCAACTGCTGAGTACTGGCGAACACCAACGTCGGATGCGTGTCGTAGATCGACCCGTCACCGAGGTATATGGCGACCTGGCCCTGGGGCACGACAGCGTCGATCGCGTTGCCCGCGCCCAAATCACGCAGAATCCGAGTCTCGTTCGGGTCGAACGAGATCCCCTGATAGCCCTCCCCCGAGCGCAGGTAAGCGGCCGACGCGGTGCCGGCCGCACCGACCATCAGCCCTGCCGCCGCAGCAGCAGGAATCAGAGCAGCAGCGATCATGCGAATACGAGACATCAAGAGTTCCCCTCCAGACACACCAGCCACATTACCGGCCGGTAAGTTTCCTATCGATTTCATATCGTAGCCGGGAATCCCCGCCCACCCCCGGCGGCCCCTGAACCCGCACGGGACGGGCCATCAGTCCAGGTCACGGCACAAGATAGCCCCCACACCGGAAAGGATGCAGGGGCTGTGGAGACAGAGGGGTCACGGCGCGCGGCTACTCACAACAGAAGACCGCGCCCCGGCCCTCGGTCAGTGTCAAGCGGTGTTCGAGCACCTCCACCGACTGCCACGAGAGTATCGGACGCGCAGCTGTCCTCGACCACAGCCGGGGACAGCAGGACGTGTCATCACCACAGGTCAGCACAGTAAAAGGCCCCGCACCCAGTACCGGTGCAGTGCCCTGGCCATCACTTGCGGCGCCAGGCGCGCCTAGTGACGTCAGTCGTCGACCTCCGTGTCGAAGCGACCCCAACGACCGGGGCTCACTCGAAGCCGTCCTCGAACTGCTTCCGCGCGCCCTCGACGATCGCGGCGAAATCTTCACCGGTCACCTGAGCGACCCGGTTGGCCAGATGCCAGATCATCCCCGACATCTCTTCCACCATCCCGTAGACATCGCCGGGATTGTCGATCGTCTTGACGAACTCCTCGAGGTCGAGGAACTGTCCATCACTGCTCACCATGTGCCCGAACGGACCAGCCATCGAAGCCCCTATCTCGAAGTTGTCGTGATTTCCCGCCGCACAGGCTATCGCGGTGGGATGACCGATCATCACTCACTCGATGCGGCCATCAGCGCGTAGCCCACTCACCGCTATGCGTTGGCCGCGATGACCCACTCGTACGGCGTCGGGGGTGGGTACTCGACGGCAATCGCCGCTTTGGCGACGTCCACTGGGGCCGGCCACTCCACCACAGGAGGACACCATGTTCGTTTCGACCACCATCCTCATCGCCGCGGCGCTGATCGCGGTGACCATTGCCCGGCGCTGGCAGTTGTGCGCGGTCGAGCTGAGGCATCGCGCCGCCGGCCTATCGAACCTCACCAGCGAGTCGGTAGAGAAAGACTGGCTCCGCACCCGTGCGAGGAGCGAGACGATCCTGATCACGTTCTGTGCCATTGCGATCGCGGCGACGATCTCGATGGGCCTTCTCGCGGGCGGGCTAGTGGTTCTCGTCTATGCCGTCGTGGGAGTGCTCTGGCCGACCACCGTACGGTCGATCAGGCGCCGGCTCGGCGGGCACCGGTTCATCGTGCAGTAGGGCCGCGGCGGCAGGTCCCATCACTCCCCAGGGACCTGGGCAATCCCGCCAGAAACCAGAACACGTGCAGGTCAGAGCCCAGTTTGCCCGGGTTGCAGGCTCGGTGATCGTGGGTAGGTTCGGTAGTGGCCGCCAGTTGGGATCGACCATCTGAGGTGGTCGGGCGGCAAGCTCGGGGCAACGCCAAACGCTACGGCGCGGTGGGGTCGTGAGCGATCTGGCCGTTGGCGGGTCGGTCGTCTTTGCTAGCTTCAGCCGCATGGGGAGTAAGGCGAGGGGGCTCGCGCAGCAGAAGGCCGCACACGCAGAGCAGAGCAATCAGTGGTGGACATACGCCGTCTCGAGTGCGGGCGACAGGTCCGGGCCGGATCACCGCCACCGTCGTTGGCTGTTCACGGCCTCGTGATGGGCCGCGGAGAACAGGCCATTGTCGAAGGGTCTGCCGAGTATTCGCGGTTTTGGGCCGGTGACGGCACCTAGTACCGGACCTCGTTGGTCACTGACTCTCGCCTTCGAGAACGCTGCACCGCTGAGGCTGGTCGGGCCTGCTGCGCCCGCTCTCGCGCTCTGGTGCGGCCACGGCATCCTCGGCGATCGCTGGGTCACCGACCCCCGTATGGCTCCACTGCTCGCCTGACTCGGCCTGACGCCGTTTCGCCCGTTCTGCTTCCGCATCGGTGAGCAAGGGGACGTGTCGTCTTCCCTGGTCAGACGGCCTCGGTGGTGCGGACGATCTCGACGGCGAGCCGGCCGTTCACTACGCGGGCAACTGCGTCGCGTAGCGCGCCTCGTCATCAGCTGCCGGCGCCCTCCTGCAGCGTGTGTGCGACAAGCGCATTGGCGTGACCGTGGCCCAGCCCGTGTTCGGACTTGAGCCAGTTGACCAGTTCCATGTGCTTGGTCAGGTCGGAGCCGCGAATGAGGTCCTTCCACTCGCTGATCGGCTTCCCGTGCTTCTTCTCGATCGACGGAAAGTAGGACGCGGGACCCTTCACCGGTTCGGTCATGGGCGGCACGCTACCGGTGAGCTACGACACGTGCACGGATCGAACTCGCCCACTCCTCCGGATCCCAGGTTTCCGGCCGAGCCCGCGTGAGCGGGTAGCACGCGAAACCGATGAGGACCGCGGTGAAGTGTCCGATGTCGGTGAACGTCAGTGTGCCGAGCAACGGCAGCCCGTAGACCAGCAGCACACCGACCACATAGAGATACCGCCACGGCGGCGCGATCCGGTAGGCGAGCACCGCCGTGACGCCGGCCAACGCATAGCTGACGCCCACATCGAGGGTGTTCACCGCCGACTCCGGCGCCTCGCCGTGCCGAATCGCCAGATAGAGGACGCCCTCGCTGAGATACGTCGCGCCGACATGAGCGACCACCGCGACCGTCAGCCACCGCCACGTTCCCAGCCACCGTTCGACGGGAACGTGAAAGAGATTGAAGAGCACGAAATACCCGAACCATCCACCGCCGGCGAGCCAGAAGGCACTGGTGATGAGAACGTGGAACGGGTCCTCACGAAGATGATGCAGATTGGTCGAGCGGCTGCCGAGAACATGATGCAATGCCTCGGGCGAAAGCTGATGCATCACGATCGTGGTCACCAACAGAATCGCGAGCCATATGAACGTACCGGGCGCGCGGCGCACGTACGCCCACGCCGCAGCCGGAAGCTGCGACCACCGGAACCGCTGTACGGCATCCACGGGACCAGTATGGACCCGATCCGGCCCGGACATCGGCTCAGTCGACAATCGCCCCGATTCCGTGGCGCTCCCGGTAGCGCCGCAGGTTGCCGCTCGCGAGCCGGGCGATCCAGGGCAGCACGCGCAGCATCGGACCCGGGGCCAGCATGCCGGTCTTCACCATCCAACCGTCGGATCGCGGCAGATTGGTCTCGACGCGCGGACGGTCCACCAATGCGAGCACGCGATCGGCGATGCGTTGCGGCGGCAGTGGTGTCCCCAGAAAGTTGAGTGCCGACCCGCCGGTGGCCGCCTCGTGACGCAGCATCGGGGTGTCGACCGAGCCGGGGTTGACGATGCTGACGCGGACACCGGTCTCACGCGTCCGCGCGGCCAGCGCCAGCAGGAAGCCACGCAGCCCGAACTTCGATGCGCTGTACCCCGGGCTCTCCGCGAGCGGCAGCATCCCGCCGATGGACACGATCGCCACGACGTGCCCGCGTGACGCCTGCAGCGTTGGGTACAGCGCGCGGGTCAGCTGCACCGGCGCGATCAGGTTGACGCCGAGCTCGCGATCCACTTCCTCGGCGGTGACGTGCTCGAACGGCGTGGTGACGACGACGCCCGCCACGTGGACGAGCAGATCGCACTCCCCCGCCGCGGACTCCACCAGTGCCTGCACGTCCGACGAGACGGTCAGATCGCAGGGGTGTGGCGTGATCTGCCCGGCTACGCCGTCGGATATCGCCGTCAATCCTCGAGCGTCGACGTCCACCGCGACGACGTCGTATCCCCGCGCCGCCAGTCCGCGGCAGATCGCCGCCCCGATCGCACCGGCCGCCCCGGTGACCACGGCGTGGGTCATGCCGCCACCCGGACACGGTCGAACATGCCGGGCGTCAAATCGGTCCAGCCGAACTCGCCGCGCACGCGGGCCAGGTAGTCCCGGAGGGCGTGCGAATCGACGTACGCGCTGTGGCGGTCGGTGCCGATGAACGAGATTCCGCCGCTCAGGTCGGGCCGGTCCGTCGCCATCCTGCGATCGAACACGGCCGCACGCGACGGATTGTGCTCCTGGTCGTGCAGGTACTGGGCCAGGATGTTCGTCACCTGGTCGAACAGGGTGTATGCGCTCGAGTTGGTCTCCAGGTAGCCGGCGCCGAACAGATTCCGGTGCTTCGGATTGAACGCCGTGAGATAGAGCCGTGGTCGCCCCGCATGCCAGTCGAAGCACGATTCCCGGACGTACGGGATCGTCCAGTCGTAGCCGGTGGCGTACAGCACCAGGTCGACCTCCCGACTGGATCCGTCGGTGAACTCCACCCGGGGCCCGGCGAACCGCGCGACGTCGGGGACGATCGCGACGTCACCGTGCTGAAGGTGGTGCACCAGTTGGCTGTTGAGCAGCGGGTGCGATTCGAGGAGCTTGTGGTCGGGCCGCGGCAGTCCCAACCGGGTCAGATCACCCTGGATCAGGCGCAGCACCCCGGTGAGCAGCGGGCGCTCGAGTGCGATCGGCAGCCGCGGCCCCTTCTCGGCGAACACGTCGGTCGGGGTTCCGAAGATGTGTTTCGGGATCACGTGATACCCGCGGCGGACACTGACGAACGTCTCCGACGCGGACGCCGCCGCGTCACAGGCGATGTCGGCACCCGAGTTGCCCAGACCCACGATAAGTACCCGCTTGCCGCGGAACTCGTCGATCCCCCGGTAGGTCACCGCGTGCCGGATCTCGCCGTCGAAAGTGCCGGGGTGAGCCGGGATTCGAGGCTGCCAGGTCACACCGGTCGCGCACACGACGGCGCGGTAGCGGCGCCGTTCACCGGTCGACAGTCGGACCGCCCAGCCGTCGCCGTCCGGGGTGATGTCCTCGACGGCGGTGCCGAAGCCGATCGACTCGTACAGGCCGAACGCCCGCGCGAAACTGCGCGTGTAGTCGAGGATCGCCCGGTTCCCCGGGTAGTCCGGGAACGAGTCGGGCATCGGGAAGTCGTGAAACCCCGACATCGTGCGGGACGAGATGAAATGCGCCGACTCGTACATCGGTGTCCCGGGGTTGTCGAGATCCCAGATCCCGCCCACGTCGCTGTGCCGTTCGAACTGGTCGTACTCGATACCGAGCCGACGAAACGCCCTGGCCGCCGACAGTCCGGCCGGCCCCGCGCCGACGATGCACACCCGATCCATTCGAATGCCCCTTCCCTCGCCGCACATTCAACCCCGCCCCCTGCCGTCGTGGAGCTGAATCGAGTGGTAGCCGAGGCGAGTCCGGTGTGGAGTCTCGCGGCTGGGGCCGACGCGGGTGAATTCCGGAATCCCGGTTGTTCCGTCCGATACGTAGTTTCGCACCGTAGCGACGAGTGCCGAACGCCCGCTTCGTGGTTGCCGAAAGGCACTCCTCCGCGGTCGGGTGCGGCTGCGCGACGGATGCGGGGCTTCTCGCCTTCGGCAGGAGGCGTACGTCCTCGCTCCCGACGAGCACGAACCGGAAGCGCTCACTCCCCCGCCGGATCGACCGAGGGAACAGCGGGCACTCCCCCTTCGTGACGAGCATCGAGCCCCGACGTCAGTTGTCCCGATCCAGATCGACGAGATGTGTTCCGGTGCATCGGCTCGAGTAGGTGTCGGGCGGGTGCATAAGCTGGCGGCATGATCGATCTGGCGTTCTTTCTTGCGGCGGCTGAGCGGGGGTTCCCGCTCGATGTGGACGATGCGGTGGCTTCCTTGATCCAGGCGGAGGTGCTCCTGCCGGTCGACTGGTCTGGTGAGGAGCGGACCGGACAGATATCGCAGTTCGTAGCGCGTCGAGTGGAGGCCTTCGGGGAGGGCGTCCGGCGACGACACGTACCGTGTCGGCGTCATGCGTCGCACGACGGCGTCGAGTCAGGCATGGGGCCTGGACCGGCCTTCTACCGAGTTGCTCTACATCATCGACTGCCCGTGCGGTGGCATGAACGTGTGGCAGCTGTCCAGGACGGAACCGAAGCCTGATGAAGGCGAGTGCAACTCGTGCGGTCGGAACCTGTTCGACCCCGCCGGTACCCCGATCGTGCCCATGGCCATGGAACCCGTCTGACCTCAGGGAACATAGCCAACTCGCGAACCGAGCAGGGACACCCCGGCCGCGCAACCACGGTCGTCGTGCCTGACGGCCGGCTAGACGATGCGCGGACGCTGTCCGTGCGGTTGCGTGAGCCATCGGACGGCGACCTCGAGGTCGGACGTCGACGCCACCCCCACCGGGATCGGTGTCCGGGACACCATCACGACCGGGATGTCGAGCCGGCGGGCGGCCTCGAGCTTCGCCGACGTGAGCGCTCCCCCACTGTTCTTCGTCACCACCACGTCGATCCGATGCCGGCGCATCAGCGAGACCTCGTCGTCGACGGAGAAGGGCCCCCGATCCAGCAGAAGCTCCGACCGCGCGGGCATCGAGACGTCGGGGGGATCGATCGCGCGGACGAGGAACCAGCCGGAACCGTCGGCGAACGCGTCGACGCCCTGCCGGCCGATCGTCAGGAAGACCCGCTCCCCCAGTGCGGGCACCGCCCCCGCGGCCGCGGCGAGGTCGGGAACGGTGTGCCAGCGATCCCCCGGACCCGGCTCCCATTCGCGTCGGCGCAGCACCAGCAGTGGCACGTCCACCCGCGCCGTCGCGTCGGCAGCGTTGGCGGTGATCCGCGCCGCGAACGGGTGGGTCGCGTCGACGACGGCATCGATGTCGTTGACCTGCAGCCACTCCGCGAGCCCGTCGACGCCACCGAATCCGCCGATCCGAACGTCCCCCACCGGCAGCACGGGGTCGCGGACCCGCCCGGCGAGCGACGACGTCACCGACACCGCCGGATCGGCATCCAGACGGGCCGCGAGGTCGCGTGCGTCCCAGGTGCCGCCGAGGACGAGGACCCTGCGCATCAGTGAGTGGTGCGTGACCGGGACGCCGAGTACAGGTAGCTGTCGGGGAAGCCCTCCGCCGCCAACACTCGGCCCACGATCACCACTGCCGTCTTCGTGATTCCCGCGGCGTGCACCTGATCGGCGAGGGTCGCGAGGGTGCCGCGCAGCACGATCTCGTCCGGCCGGCTCGCGAACGCGACGACCGCCGCCGGGCAGTCGGACCCGTAGTTCTCGGACAGTTCCTCGACGATCTGCTCGATCCGGTGCGCGCCCAGGTGCACCACCATCGTGGCGCCGCTGCGCCCGAGCGAGCGCAGATCCTCGCCCGGCGGCATCGCCGTCGACAGCGTCGACACCCGGGTCAGCACGATCGACTGCGATACCCCGGGCACCGTGAGCTCCCGTCCCAGCGCGGCGGCCGCGGCCGTGAAGGCCGGCACCCCGGGCACGATGTCGTACGCGACGCCCGATGCCTCGAGGCGTCGAACCTGCTCGGCGACGGCCGAGTAGATCGACGGATCCCCCGAATGCAGGCGGGCCACATCGAGCCCGGCCGCGTCGGCGGCGATGAGCTGCTCGACGATCTCGTCCAGACTCATGCGCGCGGTGTCGATAACCTCGGCGTCGTCGGGGCACAGAGTGAGCAGTTCGGCGGGCACCAGGCTGCCCGCGTACAGGCACACCGGGCTCTGCGAGATCATGCGCGACGCGCGGAGCGTGATGAGGTCGGCAGCGCCCGGGCCTGCTCCGATGAAGTGGACTGTCATGTCGTTTCCCTTTCGGTGCTGTCCGGCTTCGTTGCCGACCATTGGGCCACCGGCAACTGCGGTCGCCACGCCGTGAAGCCGCCCAGCGGCTCACCTCGATAGACCTGGAATTTGCGGAGCTCTCCGCCGTTGCGCGAATGCCACTGCAGAATCAGCGACTCCGACTCGGCGGTGACGGCGTTGACCACCATCCGGCCACCCGGGCGCAATCGCGCCCAGCACGCGTCGAGCATTCCGTCCTGCGTGACGCCGCCGCCGACGAAGACGGCGTCGGGCGCGGCCGTCTCCTCGCCGAACGACGCCGGGGCCGCACCGCGGATCCGGAGCGCAGGAACGCCCAGGGCCACGGCGTTGTCGCCGATCTGTCCGACGCGCGAGTCCTCACGCTCGAACGCGACCGCGCGGCACCGGGGGTCGCTGCGCATCCACTCGATGCCGATCGTCCCCGAACCGCCGCCGACGTCCCACAGCAGCTCACCGGGCGCGGGAGCCAGCGCAGCGAGCGTGAGCGCCCGCACCTCGTGCTTCGTCATCTGACCGTCCCCGCGGTAGGCGGCGTCCGGTAGCCCCGCGTTCCGCGTCAGGCGCAATGCACCCGCACCGCGGACCTCGAGCGCGATCACGTTGAGCGGATCGCCCGCCGGCCGGTTCCACTCGGAGGCGGTACCGTCCGCCACTGCTTCGGCGGGCCCGCCCAGCTGTTCCAGCACGGTCAGTCGGGAGTCACCGAAACCGCTCTCGCACAGCATTTTCGCGACAGCCGCCGGGGTGTGTTGGTCGTTGCTGAGCACCAGCAGGCGCGCGCCGGTCTGCAGTTCCGGCGACAGCGTGCCCACCGGACGATTCACCAGGCTGACGGTGGGTGTCTCGTGCAGCGCCCACCCCAGTCGCGCACAAGCCAACGACACCGACGACGGGTGCGCGATCACGCGGATCCGCTCGGGACCCAGCACCCGGCACAGCGTGACACCGATGCCGTGGAACATCGGATCCCCGCTGCCGAGCACACACACCCGGCGGTCGCGGTGCTCGTCGAACAGGCCGGGTAACGCCGGCAGCATCGGCGACGGCCACGACACACGCAGCGCGGCGGAGTACGGAACGAGGTCGAGTTGCCGGGGCGAGCCGATCAGCACGTCGGCACCGCCGATCGCCGCCTGTGCCCGCGGTGAGAGTCCTTCCCACCCGTCGGCCCCGATCCCGACCACCAGGACCGGCGAGGTCGATACGGCAACGGTCATCGGGGCATCCGGCGCCAGACGAACTGCGGCAGCAGTCGCATCCCGAAGAACACGGGACGCAGCAGCGCCGGCACCCACACCCGTTCGGTGCGCTTGCGCAGGCCGTGGACGACCGCGTCGGCCACCTGCTGCGGGGTGCTCGAGAACGGAGCAGGCTTCATGCCCTCCGTCATCCGCCCGATCACGAATCCGGGCCGCACAAGCAGCAGATGGACGCCGCTGCCGTGCAGCGCGTCCCCCAGGCCCGAGGCGAATCCGTCGAGGCCGGCCTTCGCCGAACCGTAGACGTAGTTGGCGCGGCGGACCCGCATGCCGGCGACCGACGAGAACACCACGATCTGTCCCGAGCCGTGGGCCCGCATCAGGTTCGCGAGATGCGTGAGCACACTGATCTGGGCGACGTAGTCGGTGTGGACGACGGCGAGCGCGTGCCCGGCGTCCTGCTCGGCGCGGGCCTGATCACCCAGGACACCGAACGCCAGCACGGCGACCCCGATGGGGCCGTGCTGTTCGGCGATCGCCGACAGGACACCGGAGTGATCCGCGACGCGATCGGCGTCGAACTCGATGGTGTGGACATCGGTGGCACCGGCACCGAGCAGGGTCCGGCGTTGCTGTCCCAGATCGTCACTGCGGCGCGCGGCCAGGACGACGGCCCGCCCGGGCGCCAGTCGCTGCGCGACCTCCAGCCCGATCTCGCTGCGACCGCCCAGCAGCACCACCGATCCGGGGGCGAAATCCGTGTCACTCATGACTCCAGTGTCCTGGATTCGCGGCGCTCGAGTACGGTCGGGGCATGGCCCGCTCCCCGTCGAATCCCACGCACCTCACCGCCGCGGCCGGCGAGTTCCTCACCGAACGGCATCTGGCGACCCTGACCACCCTGCGCAAGGACGGATCTCCGCACGTCGTGGCCGTGGGATTCACCTGGGACCCGGACAAGCGGATTGCCCGGATCATCACCAACGACTCGTCGCAGAAGGCCCGTAACGCCGACCGCGGGGGCTATGCCGCGGTCAGTCAGGTCGACGGCGGGCGGTGGCTCACGCTCGAGGGCTCCGCGCGGGTGATGTCGGATCCCGCGTCCGTCGCCGAGGGCGTCGAGCGCTACACGGCCCGGTACCGGCAGCCGCGGGAGAACCCCACCCGAGTGGTCATCGAGATCCACGTCGAACGAGTGATGGGCTCGGCAATCCTCATCGACAGGTGAAATCGTCTGATTTGCAACAGTATTCGGCGTCCACGGGGTGTTCCGAGGCGAGGCACGGGGGGTAGGGTGTGAGGACGTCGATGGCGAGCCCCTGATGGTCGTCATCGTCACCACCGAACCCGAGTGGGGATGGCCATGACAACTCGACGGACGGTATCGACGAATGGACGTTCCGATCACCGATGGGCCTTCCGCGGGTCGATCCTCGCGGGTGTCGCCGTCGCCGGACTGTGCGCGCCTGCCGCGGCTCACGCACTGCCGCCACATCCGTTCGGCCCGCCGGCGCTGACGATCGGCTGCGCCAACCAGGGCAGTCTGATGTCGTTGACCGGTGCCACCGGGCAATCCGGGCCCGAGCAGACGCCGCCGATCGGGCCGGGTGAGATCCGGTTCGAATCGTTCCCGGCGGCACCCCCGATCCCGGCCGCCGGACAGGTCACCGTCGCCTGGATCAACCTGGACACCGGCGCGACGGGCATCGCGGCGCTCGAGGGCACCTACCCGTACTACTCGAAGACGGTCTACACCGGTACCGGCAATATCCGGGCCACCGTGTTCGGCACGATCGACCTGGGCAGTCTGCCGCTGTGTCAGTCCAACCCGACATTCGGCAACTTCATCGTCTGACGTCGGCTGCCCGGCACGTCCCTCAGCCGGGCAGAACGGTCAATCCGTGCGGGCGCCGGTTCATCGGCTCGCACCCGTCGGCGGTGACCACGACGATGTCCTCGATCCGGGCACCCCACCGGCCGCGGAAGTAGATGCCCGGCTCGATGCTGAATGCCATTCCCGGCTCGAGCGTGATCTCGTTGCCGGCGACGATGTACGGCTCCTCGTGCACCGACAGCCCGATGCCGTGACCGGTGCGGTGGACGAACACCTCCGCCAGTCCGGCCTCCGCCAGGACGTCGCGGGCGGCGGCATCGACCGATTCGGCGGTCACACCGGGACGGACCGCATCGACGGCGGCGCGCTGTGCCGCCTCGAGGACGGCACACTGCCGCGCGACCTCGGCCTCCGGCTCGCCGAGGACGTACGTGCGGGTCGAATCGGAGTTGTATCCGGGTTCGACCGGTCCGCCGATGTCGATCACCACGACATCGCCGGCCTCGACGACACGATCCGACACCTCGTGGTGGGGATCGGCACCGTGCGGACCCGATCCGACGATCACGAACGCGGCCTCGGTGTGCCCCTCGGCGAGGATCGCATCGGTGATGTCGCGGGCCACCTCGGCTTCGGTCCGGCCCGGCCGCAACCACTCGCCCATCCGCGCGTGGACCCTGTCGATCGCCGCGCCGGCGCGACGCAGAGCCTCGATCTCGGCGTCGTCCTTGATCATTCGCAGCTCCCGCAGCACTCCGGTCGCCAGCACCGGCACGGTGCCGAACCGCCGGGCCAGCGGAACCAGGTGCAGCGCGGGCATCGCATCGGTGACCGCCGTGCGCGGGGACTCCGGCAGCAGCGACGACACCAGCTCGTACGGATCGACGCCGTCGACCCAGTCGTGCACGGGAAGGCCGAGATCACCCACCGCCGAATCCCCCAGCGACGCAAGCTCGAGCCGTGGCAGGACGACGGACGGCGGATTCCCGTCCGCGGGGACGACCAGGCAGGTCAATCGCTCGAACGAGTCGGCCCGGGAACCGACGAGGTAGCGCAGGTCGGGACCTGGCGTGACCAGGAGCCCGTCGAGTCCGGCACGCTCCGCGAACCGGGCGGCTCGCGTCAGTCGGTCGGCATAGACCGCGGTCGGGAACCGCGTCACCCCGGAGTTGTCGGGCCCGGTGCTGTGGGAACTCAGAGAACTCCGAGAACTATCTGTACTCATGAGATTCAGGCTAGTGCCGTTTGGCAGGATGGGGCGCATGAGTGGACCTTTGCTGCTGCTGGACGGTGCAAGTCTGTGGTTCCGGGCGTTCTACGCCCTCCCCGAATCGATGACTGCGCCCGACGGCCGTCCGGTCAATGCCGTGCGCGGGTTCACCGACATGGTCGCCGCCCTCGTCACCCGCACCCAGCCGTCACGACTGGCGGTGTGCCTGGATCTCGACTGGCGCCCCCAGTTCCGGGTCGACGCCGTGCCGTCGTACAAGGCGCACCGGGTGGCTCAGGAATCCGCCGGCGCCGACACCTCCGCGGGGTCTGCCGAGGAGGTGCCCGACACGCTGACGCCTCAGGTCGACATGATCATGGACGTGCTGGACGCCGCCGGTATCGCGACGGCCGGCGCTGCGGGGCTCGAAGCCGACGACGTGCTGGGAACCCTTGCAGCGCAGGAGAAGGAAGACTCCGTCGTGGTCGTGAGCGGCGACCGGGATCTGCTCCAGGTGGTCACCGACGATCCGGTGGCCGTGCGCGTGCTGTACGTCGGCCGTGGGCTGGCGAAGGCCGAACTGTTCGGACCTGCCGAGGTGGCCGCGAAGTACGGGGTGCCCGCGGAACGCGCCGGAGACGCCTACGCGGAGCTGGCCCTGCTGCGGGGCGACTCGTCGGACGGCCTGCCCGGGGTCAAGGGCGTCGGCGAGAAGACCGCGTCCACGCTCCTGCTACGACACGGTTCGCTCGAACAGCTACGTGCCGCGGCACTGGACCCGACCACCGACGTCGCGAAGGGTGTTCGCGCCAAGCTCGCCGCGTCCGCCGACTACATCGACGCCGCGTTGCCGGTGGTGCAGGTGGTCACCGATGCCGACGTGCAGTTGTCGCGCCCCGACGTGTTGCCCAGCGCGCCGGTCCACCCCGAACGACTCGAACAGGTGGCCACGCAACTAGGCATCGAGCGCTCGGTCGCCCGCCTCGTGGCGGCGATGGCGACCGAGCGCTCGTGACGTCCCGCAGGCTCCGGACTAGCTCGGGCGGCTGACCGAGTACTTGCCGTCGTTGTCGGTGAAGGTCACGGTGACCTTCTTCGGGGCGCCGTCCACCGTCAACGAACACTGGAACGAATTACCCTCGGAGACTTCCTGACCGGACGGGCAGCTCACGTCGGAGACCGAACGCGCACCGTACGACTCGGTGACGATCTGCTCGACGCCCTTCTGCGCGGCGGCCTGATCGAGTGTCTTGCCGCCGAAGACTCCCGAGAGCGCCAGGCCGACGACCGCGATCACCGCGATCACGGCCAGTCCGATTCCCGCCCACATCACCGGCTTCCCCTTACCGCCGGTGGTTGCCGGCTGTACGGGTTGCATGGGCTGCGCCGCCCACTGGTTCGGGGGCTGGGTGCCGAACTGCGCCTGCGGGTATCCCGGCTGCGCGCCCCACTGCTGGCCGGGGTACTGCTGCGCCTGGTTCGGCTGCCCCGGATTGGACTGTCCGGCGTACTGGCCGGAACCGCCCATCTGGGGGTTCCACTGCGGCTGTGCGGACGACGGCTGACCCCACGCCTGACCGCCGCCACCCCACTGCTGGTTCGCGTCGGGAGCACCGGGATACGGCTGACCCCAGGCCTGATTCTGGGGCTGGCCATGCTGTCCCGGATAGCCCTGCCCGGGAGGGGGGTAGGCGCCGCCGCCGTACACATCGGCGGGGTACGGGTTCGGGAGCGGCTGCTGGATGTGTTCGGGAGCGGTCGGTGCCGCGTGTCCTTCGCCGTGCCCCGACTGCGAGGCCCACTGCTCGTTGGGCTCGTTCGGTCCCTGCGGGCTGCTCATGTCGTCTCTCCTCGTCTCCGGTACTGCAGCCTACGATGCAACGAAATGCGTGAGCAGAGCCCGAACTTCGTGGATGTTCACGCGTTTCGAAGAATGTCTCTGGATCGGCAGCGGGTTACCCGAGACCCGGATCTTCAACAAAGCGGTACTCCTCCCCCGGTGCCGATTCATCGACACCCTACGCAGCATTCATCCGGACACGGAACATTGCCCCACGCTTTTCCGTGTCAGCTGGCCGGATGTCGGTCGTCGTCCTGTGCGGCCGGGTCCGCGGCCGCTACTCGGTCAGATGCGCGGGTGCGTGCGTAACGCCCTCGATGTCGCTGACGGTCGCGTCGATCAACTGATGTGCGAGATCGGCGAGCGCGCGCGCCGTCGCGAGTTCGTCACCGATCTCGGGCACGTTGCGATCCGTCGGATTCCTTCGCGCCGCCCCGACGCCGACCAGCGTCGTGTCACCGGTGTGCAGTCTCGCGGTAGAACGAGTCTGACGGTCGTGTTCGTCTATCACGATCTCCATCGACCACTGCTTCGCGTCCATGGTCGCGCTCCTCTCGGTACCGCCCCGACGGGTGGCCGGGGGTACACGATCCAGTCAACGTCCATCGGACACGATCCGGTAGGGGCGTTCGGATCCACCCGTCTTCGGAACTGCGACCTGCCGCGGCGGCGGACTACGTGGCGGCCACCGCCACGACCCCACGACGGATCGCCCCGACCGCCCGCGCGGCGGCCTTCGCCACCGCCGGATCGGACGCCGTCGAGTGCACCTGGTCGAGCAGGTCGATCACCTGCCGGCACCAACGCACGAAGTCGCCCGCCGACAGTTCCTTACCGCCCGAACCCGCCGAGATCAGCGCGTCCACCAGCGACTCGTCGCTGGCCCACTGGTAGATGGCGGTCACGAAGCCGAGGTCTGGCTCCCGGGTGAGCGGGAGCTTGTGCCGGACCTCGTCGGCCCGCAACTCGCCCCACACCCGCACCGTCTCCGCGAGCGCCTGTCGTAGCGGCACCGTCGTGCCCCGGTCGGGCGCGTCGGCATCCTGCCGGGACTCGTACACGACAGCCGACACCACCGCGGCCAGCTCGGCGGGGGTGAGCCCGCTCCAGACCCCGCGCCGCAGACACTCTGCGACGAGGAGATCGCTTTCGCAGTAGATCCGACCCAGGCGCTGCCCGGCCTCGGTGGCCTTCGGGTGCTTGCCCTCGGAGATGTAGCCACGCTCGGTGAGCAGGGCCACGATCCGGTCGAAGGTCCGCGCCAGCGAGTTCGTGGTCGCGGCCACCTTCTGCCGCATGGAGTCGGTCTCGCGGGCCAGACGGTTGTAGCGCTCGCCGATCCGGCTCAGCTGTTCGCGGTCCGGGCGAGAATGGCACGGGTGCTCACGAAGCGCCTTCCGGAGCGCCACGATCTCGCTGTCCTCGCGACCACTCTTCGCCCGTTTCGGTTTCCGCGGCGCGACGATGCCCGTACTCCGCAACGCCGACGCCAGATCGCGTCGCACGCGGGCCGTGCGGTGATCGACGTGCCGCGGCAATCGCATCCGGCCGAGCGCACGTGCCGGCACCGGGAAGTCCGCGGCACTGACCCGGCCCGCCCACTTCTCCTCCGTCAGCACCAAGGGCCGGGGATCGGTGTGATTCTGATCCGGCTCGAGCACAACCGCGAGCCCGGAGCGTTTGCCCACCGGGATCGCGACCACATCGCCCCGCCGGAGCCCGACGAGCGACTCGACCGACGCGCCCCGCCGGTCCGCCCGACCCTGACGTTCGATCGCGCGCTCACGGCTGCGCAGCTGCTCCCGGATCTGCACGTACTCGAAATACTCGCCGTCCGCGCCGCCGAGCTTGTCCCGCAGTTCTGTCAGCGCGGCCTCGTTGCGTTCGATCCCGCGGGTGAGCCCGACGACAGAACGGTCGGCCTGGAACTGCGCGAACGACCGCTCGAGCAGCGCACGCGACTCCGCCGCGCCCATCCGATCGATCAGGTTGATCGACATGTTGTAGGCGGGGCGGAACGAGCTGCGCAGCGGAAAGGTGCGCGTAGACGCCAGTCCGGCGACGTCGGTGGGCTCGACGCCGGGCTGCCACAGCACCACGGCATGGCCCTCGACGTCGATGCCGCGACGTCCCGCACGCCCGGTGAGCTGCGTGTACTCCCCCGGTGTCAGCTCCGCGTGCGTGTCGCCGTTGTATTTGACGAGGCGCTCGAGCACGACCGAACGCGCCGGCATGTTGATTCCCAGTGCGAGGGTCTCGGTCGCGAACACCGCGCGTACCAGCCCGTTGACGAACAATTCCTCCACGGTCTCCCGGAAGGCGGGCAGCATTCCGGCGTGGTGGGCGGCGAAGCCACGTTCGAGCGCCTCGCGCCACCCCCAGTAGCCGAGCACCTCGAGGTCGGCGCGCGGCAGGTCCCGGGTGTGCTTGTCGATGATCTCGCGGATCTGCGCGGTCTGCTCCGGCGTCGTCAGACGCAGGCGGGACCGCACGCACTGCGCGAGCGCCGCCTCGCAACCGGCGCGGCTGAAGATGAAGGTGATCGCCGGCAGCAAACCCTCTTCGTCAAGCCGCGCGATCACCTCCGGACGCGGCAGCGGCCGGTAGTCGCTCGACCGCCCACGACCACGCCCGCGCGGCTCCCAGTCGTTCATCCGGTCGAGCGCAAGGCGTTGCTTGACGTGGCGCGCCAGGTCCTGGTCGACCACCACGTCGTGCCCGCCGTTCGGCGTCGCCTTCGCATCGAACAGATCGAACAACCGACGTCCGACCATGATGTGCTGCCACAGCGGGATCGGGCGGGTCTCGTCGACCACGATCGTCGTGTCGCCCCGAACGGTCTCCATCCAGGCGCCGAATTCCTCGGCGTTGCTGACCGTCGCCGACAGGCTGACGAGGCGCACGTCCTCGGGCAGGTGCAGGATCACCTCTTCCCAGACTGCCCCGCGGAAGCGATCGGCCAGGAAGTGCACCTCGTCCATCACGACATGCGAGAGACCACGCAGCGCCGGCGAGTCGGCGTAGAGCATGTTGCGCAGTACCTCGGTCGTCATGACGACGACGGGAGCGTCCGAGTTGATGCTGGTGTCCCCGGTCAGCAGCCCGACGGCGTCCTTGCCGTGGCGTTCGGAGAGTTCGGCGAACTTCTGATTGCTGAGCGCCTTGATCGGCGTCGTGTAGAAGCACTTGCGCCCGGCCTCGAGCGCGAGGTGCACCGCGAACTCACCGACGACGGTCTTGCCCGCGCCGGTAGGCGCGCACACCAGCACGCCGTGCCCGGCCTCGAGCGCCGCGCAGGCCTGCACCTGGAACGGATCGAGGGGAAAGCTCAGTTGTTCCGTGAACGAGTCGAGTTGGGTCCGAGCCCTCACAGCGTGTCCGTGTAGTCCTGCGAAGCGGGCCTCGGGGCAGCCGACGCGGGCTCCACCGGTGTGACACCGTCCACGGCCGTCGGCGCACTGATCGTCGACGCCTCCTCGTCGTCCAGAGCACCCCAGGCCTCGGACTCAGCCCGCGCCTTGCGCTTGTCGTTGAGTCGCGCGACCTGCACGGCCACCTCGAACAGAACCGTCAACGCGCCGGCCAAAACCAACATCGAGAACGGATCCTGGCCGGGAGTGGCGACCGCCGCGAACACGAACAACCCCATGATCAGCCCGCGACGCCACGCCTTCAGCTTCGAGTACGGAAGCACGCCGACGACGTTGAGCGCGACGATGAGGAGCGGAATCTCGAAGCTGACACCGAAGATGATCAGCAGGTTGATCACGAAGCCGAAATACTGGGCGCCGCTCAGAGCGGTGATCTGGACGTTGTCGCCGATCGTCAACAGGAAGTGCAGGGCCTTCGCGACGACGACGTATGCAAGGACCGCACCGGCGACGAACAGGGCGGTCGCCGCGACGACGAAACTGATCGCGTACTTCCGCTCCTTCGAGTACATACCCGGAGTCACGAAACCCCAGATCTGGTAGAGCCAGATCGGGCAGGCCAGCACGATGCCGGCGGTGAAGGCAACCTTGAACCGGAGCATGAACTGCTCGAACGGACCCGTCGCGAGCAGACGACACGAACCGTCATTGCTCAGGTCCGCTCGAGCGGAGGTAGGAAGCTCACAGTACGGCCCGCGCAGCAGATCGCCGAGGCTCTCCAGCCCCAGGATCTGATGGGAATACCAGAAGAAGCCGATGATCGTGGTCAGCACGATGGCCGCGACGGAGATCAGCAGTCGCGTCCGCAGCTCGTACAGGTGATCGACCAGCGACATCGTGCCATCTGGATTTGTCCTGCGTCGGCTGCGACGCGGGTCGAACGGAATTCGCACAGTGGGCCCTAGCCTTGGTCAGCGACGAACCGGGGCGAACGCACTCACCCCGGACGCGTGTGGATCGTGAACTAGGCCGACTTCGGCTCGGTGTGCGCCTGTGGGGTCTCGACCACCGTGGCATCCATCGTCGGCGACGGAAGCTGTGCTGCGGGAGTCGCGGTCGGCGCGGCACTCGAAGCGGTGTTGCCGTCGTTCTGCATCTCCTTGACCTCGCTCTTGAAGATGCGCAACGACCGACCGAGGCCGCGGGCCGCGTCGGGAAGCTTCTTCGAACCGAACAGGATGATGACGACAAGCGCCACAATGGCCCAGTGCCAGGGGCTCATGGCTCCCATTTTTACCTCCAGGTTTCAGATGCCAACGATGCTACCGGACGTGTCTGCGTCGGTCTTGGTGCAAATGTCCTGTTCACCGTGACGTAACAACCAACCGGAGCGGTCTGCGCACATCCCGGCGTACCAGTTCACGCAACCGCCATCAAAAGTTACTCCTTCGGCCCCCTGCGCGTGCCGGATCCACCCGATCCGGCCGGCCTCACGTGTCGCGCTTCACGCCTCCATCGCGTCGTACATCCCCAGTGCCGACCACGCCCGCTCGCGGACCGCCTCGACCAGCTGCGGCGGCTCCAGGACCTTCGCTCCGGAACCGAAGCCGAGAACGAGTCGCGCCATCCATTCCTGGGACCCGTACCGCATCGTCGCCTCGACCGAACCGTCCGGGAGCGTCCGCACCGGAACCATCGGATAGTTGTCCAGAATCCATCCCTGATCGGCAGAGACCTGCAGCACGGCCAGCGGCAGATCGGCGTCGTCGCTGAACAACTCGAGGTGCTCGTCGGTACCGAGTGCCTGCTCGGGTGCCGCCGACGGCTCGTCCAGTTCCTCGGCCGCATCGATCCGGTCGAATCGGAACAGCCGCACCCCCTCGGCCTGCCGGCACCACGCCTGCAGGTAGGTGTGGTCGTCGACGAGCAGCGATCGGATCGGGTCGACGACACGCTCGGACACCGCGTCGCGCGACGCCGAGTAGTACGTCAGGTGCAGGGCGTGATCGTTCTGCAGCGCGGTGCGGACGACCGCCGCCACCGGGTTCTCCGTCGCACCGTCGCCCTCCGGACCGTCGTCGGTCAGCGACCGTCCCCGCGCGGCGCTCCCGGCGGCGGACTCGATCTTCGCGATCGCGCCCTGCGCGGCCGACGGATCGACCATTCCGGGCAGTTCTGCGAGGGACCGCAGAGCCACCAGCAGGACCGTCGCCTCGGTGGACGTCAGCCGCAGTGGCCGATCGATACCAGCCGAGAAGATGACCGAGACCGTGTCCTCGTCGAACGACAGGTCGATCAGATCGCCGGGCCCGTAACCGGGCAGTCCGCAGACCCACAGCTGATCCAGGTCTTTCATCAGGTTCGGCACCGTGACGCCCAGCTCGCGGGCCGCCTGCTCCTTGCTGATGCCCGGATGTGCCATGAAGTACGGCACAAGGTTGAGCAGGCGCGTCAGGCGCGACAATCTCGTGCTCATCGGTCCGCCTCCATGCTCTCGGCTGCGACCCCGGCCGCGAACCGCAACTTCTCCTTCACGTTCGAGCGCAACGACTCCGGCCCCAGCACCAGGGCGTCGACGCCGTGGCCGGCGATCAGTCGAGCCGTCCAGTCCCACGACCGGACCGGAATCTCGAGGACCGTACCGGGCCGTGATCCGAGTTCCCGCGGACCCTGCGCCGTTCCGAGTCGCCGGAGTTCGTGCGCGCGCCCCGCGGCCACCCACACCGTCGCGGTTCCCGTCACCGATCCCGCACCGGTGACCGCGTCGACAATCGCCCGCAGGTCCACGTCGGCCGGCTTGCGTACGACGTTCGACGGCCCCACCGCCCGGACCGGATCACCGATACGCGACAACCGGAACGTCCGGGTCGCATCGCGATCGACGTCGTGACCGACGAGATACCACCGCCCGCGCAGCGTCACCACGCCCCACGGTTCCACCGTCCGCGTGACGAACGGCTCCGTCGGGGCGCCACGATGCTGGAACTCGACCACGCGGCCGGCATCGACCGCCTCGAGCAGTAGCCGCATCGCGGTCTCGGATCCGCGGGTCCGGGCCGGGATCGCCGACACCGGGACGGCGTCGAGATCGGCCTCGACCTGAACGCCCGCCGCGCGCAGCTTCATGAGCGCGCTCTGGGACGCGGACATCAGCTCCGGTGAACCCCACAACCGCACCGCGACCGCGACGGCCGCGGCCTCGGCGGTGTCCAGGTCGACGTCCGGCAGCTCGTAGGCCGTCCGGTCGATCCGGTAGCCCTCGACCGTCGAGAACCGGCCGGCCTGTCCCGTCTCGAGCGGGATGCCCAGATCGCGGAGTTCGTTCTTGTCCCGCTCGAACATCCGGCTGAAGGCCTCGTTGCTCGCAGACTCGTCATAGCCCGCCACGCTCTCCCGGATCTTCTCCGCGGTGAGAAACTGTCGGGTGGAGAGCAGGCAGATGACGAGATTCATCAACCGCTCGACTTTCGCTTTCGCCACGTCGCCGAGCCTAACGGCTCCCGACCAGACCGACCGGTAGCAAAACGGTCGGATCGGGCAGTCGCCGTGGGTGACCGATCACACGGGCGTCACATGGACGCGATCAGCCGCTCCACGCGCTCGTCGACCGAACGGAACGGGTCCTTGCACAGCACCGTCCGCTGCGCCTGATCGTTGAGCTTGAGGTGAACCCAGTCCACCGTGAAGTCGCGGCCCGCATCCTGCGCGGCGGCGATGAACTCACCCCGCAGCTTCGCGCGGGTGGTCTGCGGCGGCGTCTCCACCGCAGCCTCGATGGTCTCGTCCTCGGTGACCCGCTTCGCCAGCCCCTTGCGCTGCAACAGGTCGAACACACCCCGACCGCGCTTGATGTCGTGATACGCCAGGTCGAGTTGGGCGATCTTGGGATCGGCCAGCTCCATGCCGTACTTGTCCTGGTAGCGCTGGAACAGCTTGCGCTTGATCACCCAGTCGATCTCGGTGTCGACCTTCGCGAAATCCTGGTTCTCGACGGCGTCGAGCGCCCGACCCCACAGGTCGACCACCTGGTCCACCTGCGGATCCCGCTCGCGGGTCTGCAGATGCTCGACGGCCCGCGAGTAGTACTCGCGCTGGATGTCGAGCGCACTGGCCTGGCGCCCACCCGCCAGCCGGACCGGACGGCGACCCGTCAGGTCGTGGCTGACCTCACGGATCGCGCGGATCGGGTTGTCGAGAGCGAAGTCACGGAACGGAACGCCCGCCTCGATCATCTCGAGCACCAACGCTGCGGTCCCGACCTTGAGCATGGTCGTGGTCTCGGACATGTTGGAATCGCCGACGATCACGTGCAGACGCCGGTACTTCTCGGCATCGGCGTGGGGCTCGTCGCGCGTGTTGATGATCGGCCGCGACCGGGTCGTCGCGGACGAGACGCCCTCCCAGATGTGCTCCGCCCGCTGCGACAGGCAGAACGTCGCCGCCTTGGGCGTCTGCAGGATCTTGCCCGCACCGCAGATCAACTGACGGGTCACCAGGAACGGGAGCAGGACGTCGGAGATGCGGGAGAACTCCCCCGCGCGGACCACGAGGAAATTCTCGTGGCAACCGTACGAGTTCCCCGCCGAATCGGTGTTGTTCTTGAACAGGTAGATGTCCCCGCCGATGCCCTCTTCGGCGAGCCGCTGCTCGGCGTCGACGAGCAGATCCTCGAGCACGCGCTCACCGGCGCGGTCGTGGTTGACGAGTTGCAGCAGGCTGTCGCACTCGGCGGTCGCGTACTCCGGATGCGACCCGACGTCGAGGTACAGCCGTGCGCCGTTCCGCAGGAACACGTTGGAACTACGGCCCCACGAAACCACTCGCCGGAAGAGGTAACGAGCAACCTCGTCCGGACTCAGCCTTCTATGACCGTGAAAGGTGCAGGTGACACCGAACTCGGTCTCAATTCCCATGATTCGTCGCTGCACACTTCGACAGTACAGCGCGGAGCGGATTTGCCACGGCGTTCGCGACGAGGCTCGCGACCCTAGGGTGGGAACGTGGCCGAAGTGAGATGTTTCCCCGAACGTACCGACCGTGTCCTCATGCGCCTGAGCACCGCACTGCCACCCTCGAGACTCGATGGTGGCCTGCGCGCCCTGAGCACCGCAGCCAACCACAGCGTCCTGTGGATCGGCGTCGCCGCCGGGATGGGGCTGGCCGGCGGACGCGCGCGCCGGGCAGCGGTGCGCGGGCTGCTGTCCGTGGCCGGCGCGAGCGCGTTGTCCAATGCCGTGCTCAAACCGATCTTCCCCCGGCGCCGCCCGCCCGAGGGAACGCTCGGGTTCGCGACCCGCCGCGGGCTCCCGGCACCGCGATCGTCGTCGTTCCCGTCGGGGCACTCGGCCTCGGCGGCCGCTTTCGCCACGGGCGTGGCCCTCGAGTTCCCCCTCGCCGGCGTGGCGCTCGCGCCGGTAGCGGCGGCCGTCGCGTACTCCCGGGTCCACACGGGTGTGCACTGGCCGTCCGACGTCGCGGTAGGCCTCGGTGTGGGCGGGACGGTCGCCCTCGCGACCCGCCGCTGGTGGGCGGTGCGCGACGAGGAGCCGGCGACCCTCGGCCCCGACCGCAGCACCCAGGCACTGCCCGACGGCGAGGGCATGATGGTGTTCGCCAATCCGGGTTCCGGAACCGAGGACGACGGCGTCCGCGCCGAACTCGAGTCCCTGCTGCCGAGGGCGGTCGTGGTCGAATTCGATGCCGATCGCGACTTCGATCAGCAACTCGACGAGGTGATCTCGACCCGCTCCCCCAAGGCTATCGGGGTGTACGGCGGCGACGGGACGGTCGTGACCGTGGCCTCCGCCGCCGTCCGACACGACCTGCCGCTGGCGGTGTTCCCCGGGGGAACCCTCAATCACTTCGCCCGAGACGCCGGCGTCGGCGACGTCGCGTCCACCGCGGACGCGATCGCGGAGGGCAGCGCCGAGGTGGTGGACCTGGGCCGTGTACGGGTGGACGGCCGCCAAGAATCGACCTTCGTCAACACCGCAAGCCTCGGCGGGTACCCGGACTCGGTGCGACTCCGGGAGCGTTGGCAGCCTCGGCTCGGCAAGTGGCCGGCCGCCGCGTTCGCGATGGTGCGGGTCCTGGCATCGGCGGAACCGCTGACCGTGACCATCGACGGCGCCGAGCATGCGGTGTGGATGTTGTTCGTCGGCAACGGCCGGTACGCCCCCGCCGATCAGGTACCGATGTCACGCCCGGACATTCACCGCGGCACGCTCGACGTGCGGTACCTGCTGGCCGACCGCCGATTCTCGCGGCTGAGACTCGTCGCGGCAGCGCTGACGGGCACCCTGGGTGCGTCCACCACCTACGTGCAGAAGAACACCGACGCGGTGACCATCGAGATAGACGGTGATCCGGTCGCCCTGGCGACCGACGGCGAGGTGGTCGCCGACGGGCGCCTGTTCCAGTTCCGGAGCGAACCGCACCGCGTGGTGCTCTACCGCAAGCTGTAGCGGTCTAGGCGGTGTCCCCGGTCCCGGGGGCATCGCCTTCCGCGTCCGGCTTCTTCTTGCTCGTCTCGGCGGCCGGGCCGCCGTTGTCGCCCTGCG
The DNA here is from genome assembly GCF_003350365.1 of Rhodococcus sp. AG1013. Classification (NCBI taxonomy): domain Bacteria; kingdom Bacillati; phylum Actinomycetota; class Actinomycetes; order Mycobacteriales; family Nocardiaceae; genus Rhodococcus; species Rhodococcus sp. AG1013. The sequence goes on along the minus strand of NZ_QQAT01000017.1, from coordinate 91,574 downwards.
GGGCGGGCGGCACCGGCAGCAGCGATTCGAGCACGCTGCCGGAGATTCGCCGGAAGGTGCGCCGCGGACGGGACTGGTCGAGCACCGCGACCTCGAGGCTCGACACCCCGAGCGTGCGGCGATCGGAATCCCCGTTGCCCGACGACGTTCCGTCCTGCAGTGCCTTGACCGCGACCGCAACGGCCTCGGCGAGGTCCATTCCCGTGCGGTACGACTCGCGCAGCGCGGTGACGATCGGCTCGGTGGTGCCGCCCATGACGACGAACTGCTGCTCGTCGACGATCGATCCGTCGTAGGTGATCCGGTACAGCTGCGCCTGCGGCGGGGCCTCCTGCGGGCCGACCTCGGCCACGCAGATCTCCACCTCGTACGGCTTGGGCTGCTCGGTGAAAATCGTGCCGAGCGTCTGCGCGTATCCATTGGCGAGCGAACGCCCGGTCACGTCACGCCGGTCGTAGGAGTACCCGCGCATGTCGGCATGCACGATGCCGGCACGCCGCAGATTCTCGAACTCGTTGTACTTGCCGACCGCCGCGAAACCGAGCCGGTCGTACAGCTCGCTCACCTTGTGCAGCGCGGTGGACGGATTCTCCGCCACGAACAGGACGCCGTCCGCGAACGTGAGCACGATGACGCTGCGGCCGCGCGCAATTCCCTTGCGCGCCAGCTCCGAGCGATCGCGCATGATCTGCTCGGCGGAGGCGTAGTACGGCAACGTCATCGCGGGGTGCGTCCTTCCTCGGTGCGGTCTGCCACGACGGCGCGAGCCAGTTCGGCGGTGCGCTCGACCGGCACGTTCACTGCGCCGTCGGCAGTGATCGAGACCGCCGTCGGGTAGATCGCCCGGACCAGGTCCGGTCCGCCGGTGGCCGAGTCGTCGTCGGCCGCGTCGTACAGAGCCTCGATGGCCATCCGGAGCGCCGAGTCCTCGTCGGCGCCTTCCCGGTAGAGCTTCTTGAGCGACGACTTCGCGAACAGGGATCCGGATCCGACCGCGTGGTACCCGGCGCGTTCCTCGTACCGCCCGCCCACGACGTCGTACGAGACGATGCGCCCGGCGCGTTCGGTGTCGGAGGCGTCCAGATCGAAGCCCACCAGCAGCGGGACGACCGCCAGGCCCTGCATCGCGGCGCCCAGGTTGCCACGGACCATCGACGACAGGCGGTTGGCCTTGCCGTCGAAGGTCAGCTGGACCCCCTCGATCTTCTCGTAGTGCTCCAGCTCGACGGCGAACAGCCGGACCAGTTCGATCGCGACGCCCGCAGTGCCGGCGATCCCGGCCGCGGAGTAGTCGTCGGTGACGAACACCTTCTCGACGTCGCGGCTCGCGATGAGGTTGCCCATCGTGGCTCGCCGGTCGCCGGCGATCACGACGCCGCCGGCGAACGTCAGCGCGACGATCGTGGTCCCGTGCGGTGCGATGTCCGCACTCTCGCCGTCAGAACCGATGCGGCTCATGTTCGTTCGATTTCCGGGCAGCAGCTCCGGTGCGTGGATGCGCAGGTGCTCGGTGAACGAGGACAGGTTCGAACCGTAGGCGAACCCGGTGTTCATCCCGAGGCCGCCGACAGTCGACGGCACCCCTGCACGATCCGCCCTCACTGGCCGCCCTTCTGGACATAGGCACGCACGAAGTCCTCCGCGTTCTCCTCGAGCACGTCGTCGATCTCGTCGAGCAGATCGTCGGTGTCCTCCGCGAGCTTCTCGCGACGTTCCTGCCCGGCCGCGCCCTCACCGATCGGGGCATCGTCGTCGTCTCCGCCACCAGTGCGCTTGGTCTGCTCCTGGGCCATGGCCACCGACCTCCTCGTTACCGCGGACTCGTCGGAGCACACCTCCGACGGACGTCCTACTCGGACCCTAACCCTACCGATCACCAGTGGCTTCGGGGCTGCAAGCGCGCGGCGCGACTCGCCGGTGTGATCAGTTCGTAAGCTGATCGACCAGCTCAGCGGCCGAATCCACCGAGTCGAGGAGTTCGCCGACATGCGCGCGGCTGCCCCGCAGCGGCTCCAGGGTCGGAATCCGGACCAACGACTCACCGCCGAGGTCGAAGATCACCGAATCCCAGCTCGCTGCCGCTATATCCGCACCGAACCTGCGCAGGCATTCGCCGCGGAAGAAGGCGCGTGTGTCGGTCGGCGGGTTGTGGACCGCGTCCAGCACCTGCTGCTCGCTGACGAGCCGTTCCATCGAGCCGCGCGCCACCAGCCGGTTGTAGAGCCCCTTTTCCAGCCGGACGTCGGAATACTGCAGATCGATCATGTGCAGTCGCGGCGCCGACCACGACAGCCCCTCGCGGTTCCGGAATCCCTCGAGGAGGCGGAGTTTCGCGGGCCAGTCGAGCAGGTGTGCGCATTCCATCGGGTCACGTTCGAGCAGGTCGAGCACCATGGCCCACTTGTCGATGATGTCCGCGACCCGGGGATCGTCGTTGCCCTCGCTGTCCACGAACTTCGCGACGCGATCGAGGTAGATCCGCTGCAGTGCAAGCCCGGTGAGTTCACGACCGTCCGCGAGGGCGACGGTCGCACGCAGGGTCGGGTCGTGGCTGATGTGGTGGACGGCGGTGACCGGGCGCGCGAGCTGCAGATCGGACAGGTCGACGCCGGCCTCGATGAGATCGAGCACAAGCGCGGTGGTACCGACCTTCAGGTACGTCGACATCTCCGCAAGGTTGGCGTCGCCGATGATCACGTGCAGTCGGCGGTACTTGTCGGCGTCGGCGTGCGGCTCGTCGCGCGTGTTGATGATTCCCCGCTTGAGAGTGGTCTCGAGTCCCACTTCGACCTCGATGTAGTCGGCACGCTGCGACAGCTGGAAACCGGCCTCGTCGCCGGACTGCCCGATGCCGACGCGTCCGGAACCGCAGATCACCTGGCGGGAAGCGAAGAACGGGGACAGCCCGGTGATCACGGCGGAGAAGGGGGTCTCGCGGGACATCAGGTAGTTCTCGTGGGTGCCGTACGACGCGCCCTTGCCGTCGACGTTGTTCTTGTACAGCTGCAGGCGCGGGGTCCCCGGAACACTGGACGCGTGCCGTGCGGCCGCCTCCATCACCCGCTCCCCGGCCTTGTCCCAGATCACCGCGTCGATCGGGTCGGTCACCTCGGGCGCCGAGTACTCGGGGTGCGCGTGGTCGACGTACAGGCGCGCCCCGTTGGTGAGGATCATGTTCGCGGCGCCGACCTCGTCCGCGTCGATCACCGGCGCGGGGCCGCTGAGCCGGCCGAGGTCGAACCCGCGGGCATCGCGCAGCGGCGACTCCACTTCGTAGTCCCACCGGGTGCGCTTCGCACGGGGTACCCCCGCGGCCGCCGCATAGGCGAGCACCGCCTGGGTGGAGGTCAGAATCGGGTTCGCCGAAGGCTCGGTGGGCGAAGAGATGCCGTACTCGACCTCGATACCGATGATCCGCTGCATGGCACGAGCCTAGAGCGTTCCGCGCCCCCGCACCCCGAGGACCACGTCGCTCACCGTTCCGTGACCCGGCACTGGAGGTACGTATCGGCACCGATCCTCCGCAGCACCAGAGCGACCGGAGCCGGTGCCCAGCGTGCCCCGCGGTCCACCTCGAGACGCGGCTCGACGAGATGAAGGACGCGGCCGCGCACGGTGATGTCGCACTCCCCCGCCGCCAGGACGTTGCGCGCCCAGTCGCTGTCGGTGCCGTACGTCAACGCGAAGCGGTACCCGTTTCCGATCCGAAACGCGTTGACCGGCGTCCGATAGGTGCGCCCCGACCGTCTACCACGATGGTGCACCACCGCGAACCCGGGCAGATACCCGGCGACACGGACCACCACACGATTGAGTCCGACCCGGTTGGCCCGGGCGAGTGAACGTGGAAGGGGCACGATGCCACCGCCTCTCGTCCATAGCAGCGTATCGCCGGACCGGTCCGACGCGTGGTGCGTTGCCGGATGGACCGCCCGACAACCGGCCTCATCTGATTCAGTAGTCGGAGAGCGTTCGCCCGAGCAGCGGCGATGAGTTTTTCCGGCCCGCGAAGTCTGAACCTCCACAACCATCAGGAGATCCGAGTGGAACAACTACTGAGAGTCCAGAACTTCAACGTTTCGAGCGACGGAATCGCCGCCGGTGAGGACCAGAGCCTCGAATGTCCGTTCGGTCTCGACCCTGGCGAAATGTTCGCCTGGGCGGGCGCCACAGCGAGCTGGCCCATGCGCACCGACCCCGGGGGCAGCCTCGGGCTCGACGACTATTTCACCCGAGACTTTGCACGCAACATCGGTGCCGAAATCATGGGCCGCAACAAATTCAGCCCCCACCGCGGGCCCTGGCACGACCATGAGTGGCGCGGGTGGTGGGGCGACGAGCCGCCGTTCCACACCCCGGTCTTCGTCATGACCCACCACGAGCGGCCTTCCTTCACGCTCGCCGACACCACGTTCCACTTCGTCGACGGTGACCCCGCCACGATTCTCGCGCAGGCGCGCCAGGCGGCGGAGGGCAAGGACGTCCGACTCGGCGGCGGCGTCACCACCATTCGGCAGTTTCTCGACGCCGATCTCGTCGACACCATGCACGTGGCGGTCTCACCGGTGAAATTCGGATCCGGACTGCGACTCTGGGAGTCACCCGATGAGCTCCGCGACCGATTCCACCTGGAGATCGTGCCCAGCCCGAGCGGCGTGACCCACCACCTGTTCTGGCGGAAATGATCTGAGTGGCCGCTCCGGGCTCCGGAGCGGGCTCGCTCGATTCAACGTCATCGACCTGCGATGCAACGGAGATGCAACGGTGGCCATGGGACCGTCTCTCCAGGTGTTCCCACGCGTCGGGGGTGGGATGACCTTCAGCGAAGCGGTGCCCGAGCCCAGTCGGGGTTGGGCTCGGGCACCACTGCGCCGACTTTATCCACCAGCGCCACGATTCGTGGCGACTGTGCTCTGACTCTCAATCAGGACCAATCGTGTGGGGACACACACCGAGCCGGATGGAGCCCTCCGGCGAGTGCCGACCTGAGCCGACTCCCCGCGCATCGCGCGAAACGCGATGCGCTGCAGTCCGACACGGGCTCGATGTCCCGGTCAGCCGGCAACCAGGTCCATGCGCAGGAACTCCCCTGATGCGAGAACGACCAGATATCCGCCTTCGACGGGAAACGCATCGAGCGGCGTGGGGTCCGTGGGGCCGCGTCACGAGCCGGACGTTCGTCGAGTTCCACACGATTTCCAGATGGCAGGACTTACCTATGCAAGGCTGATCCGCCACGCCCTCCAGCCGGGCTACGACCATGCGAGCGAGTTCAGCTACGGACCGGACCTGATTCTGGATGCGCTCGAAGCACGCCGGATGTAGACACTTGACCCTGACACTGTGACAAGGGCTCGAATGGTCGACGAAGGAGGTGGTTGTCGTGAACACAACCAACCATGGTGGGCCGGATGCTCACCTCGTCGAGGCTCTGGCCACAGCCGACCCGTCGAGTCGTCTGCGGGCCGCGTTGTCTGCAGGCACACGCCGCGATCCGCGGCTGACGGAAACTCTCGTCGCCCGGTGTGCCGTGGAACCGGACTTCTTCGTTCGCGACATGCTGACCTGGGCGCTGTGCCGTCTACCGGTCGAGAGCACGGCGCCGAGGCTGCTCGCGGAGCTCGGGTCCGATACCCCGCAGGCCCGCAGCCAGGCGCTGCACACCCTGTCGAAGATCGGGGATCGACGCTCCTGGCCCGCGGTGTCGGCACTCCTGCACGACGAGCACGACGAGGTCGCGCGCAGTGCGTGGAGGGCGGCCGTGGCGCTCGTGCCGTCCGACGCCGAGGGCGAACTCGCGGCCGATCTGGCGACCGGACTCGGACGGGGCGACCGGGACATGCAGCTCAGCCTGAGCCGTGCGCTTGCGGGACTCGGGGACGCCGCCTCACCGGTCCTGGATGCCGCCATGGCGAGTCCCGATCCGCACGTTCGCGCCCATGCCGCGGCCACCGAGCGGCTCCGCCGCGATCCCGACAGCGGGTTCACGCTCTCGGTCGAGATGGCGAAGCGCGTCGCCGTTGCCGGTTCGGACATGTGAGGAGGAGTTGGGTTGTCGATCGGTGAGGTCTCGCGGCGTTCCGGGGTCAGCACACGCATGTTGCGCCACTACGACGCACTGGGACTGGTGACGCCGTCGGACCGCACGTCCGGCGGCTACCGCGAGTACTCCGCCGACGACATCCGGCGCCTCTTCCATGTCGAGAGCCTCCGGACCCTCGGACTGACCTTGGACGAGGTCAGACGCGCACTCGACGAACCCGGTTTCGCGCCGGCCGATCTGGTGGGCGACCTGATCCGGCACACGCGCCAACGGATAGCCGCGGAGGAGGAACTGCTCGCGAAACTCGAGCACGTCGACTCCGCGGCCCCGGCGGAGTGGGACGACGTCCTGCGCACCGTCGCCCTGTTGCGCGCGCTCGAATCGGAGTCCGGGGCCCGACGGCAGCAGGCGATCCTGTCGCAGGACGGGAAGGCGACACTGCCCGTCGAGGCGCTGGTCGAGGCGGCCCTGTCGGAGGACGACCCCAATGTCGCCGGAGCCCTGCAGTGGTCGTTGGCGAGGACCGGCGGCCAGGGCTTGGCGGATCTGGCCGCCGGCCTGGATTCGGAGGTCGTGGACGTCCGGCGCCGTGCAATTTCGGCGATCTCGGCAGTGCGCGCCGCGGAGGCGACCGTGCTTCTGCGGCGCGCACTCGACGATTCGGACGCCACGGTCCGCGAGCGTGCGGCCCTCGCTCTCGGCTCCCGGGGCAGTACCGATTCGATGCCGATCCTCCTCGGCATGGTCTTCGGGGGACGCAGCGATGTCGAGGCTGCGGAGGTTCTGGGCTTGCTGGCGGCGGTCTCTCCCATGGCCGACGATGTCGTCGAGGTCATGCAGGACAAGCTCGACAGCGCGGACGACGCGGCCACTCGGCTGCGGATCACGCAGGCGCTGGCGGAGATTCCCGGCTCGGCGGCACGCCGGGCCCTCGACCGATTGGCCCGCGACACCGACCGGACCATCGCGGCCACCGCGGCAGCGATCGTGCACACGCTGGACCGCAGACGGAGGCACCACCGCTTCTGAACCATCTCTTCACGGACAGGGTTTCGGAACGTGGACGCCTGAGGTCACCGAGTTCCGAGTAGGCCGTGTCGACGTGGCCGCATCGCTCCGGTTTCGATTCGTCGGTCGGGTACACCCGATGACGGTGACGCCTGCAGCCTGATCCGGCGAGCGTGCCGGACGAACTTGGGTGCGACGATGACTTCATGAACGAAGTGGTCTCGGTCTACGACGCGCACGGCACGGTGATCGGTGCCGCGCCACGCACCCGGGTGTACGCCGAGGGGCTCTGGCACGCGAGCGCGGGCGTGCTGCTGCGCTCGCTCGACGGGGAGCGAATCTACGTGCACCGACGCTCGCCGGACAAGGCGGTGTTCGCGGGCATGCACGACTGCCTGGCCGGCGGCGTCGTCGACCCCGGCGAGACCCCGGAGGTCACCGCGCGGCGCGAACTCGCCGAGGAACTCGGCGTCACCGGTGTGGATCTGTCACCCGTTTCCCGGATCGCGTGGGACGGAACGTGGGACGGCGCGCCCCTGCGCTGCCACCTGTTCGCGTTCGAGGCCCGCTACGACGGCCCGATCCACCACCAGCCCAGCGAGATCACCGACGGCTGGTGGTGGAGCGAGCAGACACTGCGCGAACACCTGCAGGACCCGGAGTGGCCGTTCGTGCCGGACACCCGGGACCTGCTGGGCGACTACTTCGATCGAACCGCGTCCTAGACGGTCTTAGAGGTACTGACCGGTGTTGGACTCGGTGTCGATGGCGCGGCTGGCACTGGCGTTCTTGCCCGTGACCAGTGTGCGGATGTAGACGATCCGCTCGCCCTTCTTGCCGGAGATCCGGGCCCAGTCGTCGGGATTGGTGGTGTTCGGCAGGTCCTCGTTCTCGGAGAACTCGTCGACGATCGAATCGAACACGTGCTGCACCCGCAGACCCGGCGACCCCGTCTCGAGCACCGACTTGATCGCGTACTTCTTGGACCGGTCCACAATGTTCTGGATCATGGCGCCGGAGTTGAAGTCCTTGAAGTACAGGACCTCCTTGTCCCCGTTGGCGTACGTGACCTCCAGGAAACGGTTGTCGTCGCTCTCGGCGTACATCCGGTCCACGACCCGCTCGATCATCGCCTTGACGCACGCCGGCCGGTCGCCGTTGAACTCGGCGAGGTCGTCGGCGTGCAGCGGCAGGGTCTCGGTCAGGTACTTCGAGAAGATGTCCTGCGCGGACTCGGCGTCCGGGCGTTCGATCTTGATCTTCACGTCGAGCCGGCCGGGTCGCAGGATCGCGGGGTCGATCATGTCCTCGCGGTTGGATGCACCGATCACGATGACGTTCTCGAGGCCCTCGACGCCGTCGATCTCGCTGAGGAGCTGCGGGACGACGGTGGTCTCGACGTCGGACGACACACCCGATCCGCGGGTCCGGAAGATCGAGTCCATCTCGTCGAAGAACACGATCACCGGGGTGCCCTCGGACGCCTTCTCCCGCGCCCGCTGGAAGATCATCCGGATGTGACGTTCGGTCTCACCGACGAACTTGTTCAGCAGCTCCGGTCCCTTGATGTTGAGGAAGTAGGACTTGGCTTCCTTGCTGTCCTGCCCTCGGGATTCGGCGATCTTCTTCGCGAGGGAGTTCGCGACGGCCTTGGCGATGAGCGTCTTGCCGCAGCCCGGCGGGCCGTACAGCAGGACACCCTTGGGCGGTCGCAGCGCATACTCGTGGAACAGATCCTTGTGCAGGAACGGCAGTTCGACGGCGTCCCGGATCTGCTCGATCTGCCGGCCCAGGCCACCGATGTCGTTGTAGCCGACGTCCGGGACCTCCTCGAGAACGAGATCCTCGACCTCGGCCTTGGGAATGCGCTCGAAGGCGTACCCGGCCTTGGTGTCGACCAGCAGGGAATCGCCCGGCCGCAACCGACGCAACGGGGAATCCGGATCCTTCACGCCGTCCTCGGCGGCGATCTCGGCGAGCGGCGCAGCGAGCCAGACGACCCGCTCCTCGTCCGCGTGACCCACCACCAGTGCGCGTTCTCCGTCGTCGAGAACCTCACGCAGAGCGCAGATCTCACCGACCCGCTCGAACCTGGTGGCCTCGACGATCGTGAGCGCCTCGTTGAGGCGAACGGTCTGCCCCATGTTCAGCGTCTCGGTGTCGACATTGGGTGAACACGTCAGACGCATCTTGCGCCCCGACGTGAACACGTCGACGGTCTGATCGTCGTGGATACCGAGGAGCACGCCGTATCCACTAGGAGGCTGTCCCAGCCGATCCACCTCTTCGCGCAGGGCGATGAGCTGCTGCCGGGCTTCCTTCAGGGTGTCCATCAGTTTGCCGTTGCGGATAGTGAGCGAGTCGACGCGTGACTCCAACTCCCGCAACTGCTCGGGCGACTCCGCGAGTTGCCTACGGAGCGTCGCCGCCTCTGCCCGCAAGGCGTCGAGTTCGCGCACCGCCGCAACCGGGTCCGGATTCTCTGTCGGGTTCATGTGCCGCTCCTCCCAGTCCGATCTATCAACGCTACCGGCACCGGGGGCAAAGCGTGACGCGACACGTGCCCGAGCTTCCTCCCGGACTGCCCGGAATCCCGAGATCCACCCGAACCGACCATGTTAGCCTTACCTTTGTTCCGGCCGGTAACGACCGACCGAGTCCAGAAAACGAAAGGCCCAACCACCGTGATCATCCGCAAATCGCTCGTCGCCGCCGGCGTCCTGGTCGCAGCCCTCGGGATGACGGCGTGCAGCTCCGAAGACTCCTCGGATTCCTCGGACAGCGCCGCTGCCACCAGTTCGGCCACCACGTCGGCCGCCGCGTCGACGACGTCGGCTGCATCCGCCGCGGCCCCGTCCACGGAGGTCCTGCAGGCGCAGCTCACCACGTTCTTCGATCCCAACGCCGCCGCGACCGCGAAGGCCGCGGTGGTCGAGAACGGTGAGCAGCGCGCCGCACTGCTCGAGCAGCTCAATGGTGTTCTCGCCGGTTACCCGCTGACCGCCGAGGTCAAGGAGGTCACCGTCGAGGGCGGCACCGCGACCGCGGTCACCCAGATCGCGGGACCGCACGGCGGGGCGCCGGTGCCCGTGACCTTCACGCAGAAGGACGGCGCGTGGGTGATCTCGGACGCCAGCACCTGCGAGATCCTCGGCATGGGCAAGGTCAGCTGCAGCTGACCTTCGGCGGGCTCCCCGCATTCGCTGAAGGGACCCTTCGTGCGCTGACAGCGCACGAAGGGTCCCTTCAGTCGGTTCAGCCCTTGCTGGGGCGGCGCTGCGGCTTGGGGGTCACGGTGCCCTCCGCGAGGCGGCGGGCGGTGACGAGGAACGCGGTGTGGCCCTGCATCCGGTGTTCCGGACGCACCGCGAGGCCGACGACGTGCCACCCACGCACCATCGATTCCCACGAACGCGGCTCGGTCCAGCACTCCTGCTCACGCATCGCCTCGACGACCTTCGACAGCTGGGTCGTGGTCGCGACGTAGACGACGAGCACGCCGCCGGGAACCAGCGCCTTCGACACGGCGGGCAGCACATCCCACGGGGCCAGCATGTCCAGCACGACGCGGTCGACCTTGCCGTCGACGTCGGCGTCGTACTGCGCGAGGTCGGCGATGGTCAGGTCCCAGTTCTCGGGCCGTCCGCCGAAGAAGGTCTCCACGTTCCGCACGGCGTGCTCGGCGTGATCCTCGCGGACCTCGTACGAGATGACCTTGCCGGTCGGCCCGACGGCCCGCAGCAGCGAACACGTCAGCGCGCCCGAGCCCGCCCCGGCCTCGAGGACCCGGGCGCCCGGGAACACATCGCCCTCGTGCACGATCTGCGCGGCGTCCTTGGGGTAGATCACCTGCGCGCCGCGCGGCATCGACAGCACGTAGTCCGTGAGCAGGGGCCGCAACGCCAGGTACGGCGTGCCGTTGGTGGACGTGACGACGGTGCCCTCGTCGGAGCCGATGAGGTTGTCGTGCAGGATGCCGCCGCGGTGCGTGTGGAACTCCTTGCCCGGTTCCAGGACCACCGTGTACTTCCGGCCCTTGGCATCGGTGAGTTGGACGCGGTCACCGACCTGAAAAGGTCCGCTACGTCCCAGTCCGCCTGATGCCATCTCGCGCCCACTCCATTCGTTCGTCCGGCCGACACCGTGTCAGACCCAGCGCATAGCCTGCCAGGTGTGAGCATCACCGTTCCGACGCCCCCTGCCCCCGACGGCCGCGCGGTCGCGCAGTCGCCGGATCGAGGGGCGGTTCGCAGACCGGCGCTGTCACCGTCGCGGGCGAGCGATTTCAAGCAGTGCCCGCTGCTGTACCGCTTCCGTGCGGTCGACCGCATCCCCGAGGCCCCGTCGAAGGCACAGGTGAGGGGCACCGTGGTGCACGCGGCTCTCGAATCGCTGTTTGCGCTGCCACGCGCCGATCGGGTGCCGGAGCGGGCGCGCGAGCTGGTGGAACCCGCGTGGGAGCGCATCCTCGAGTCGTCGCCCGATCTCGCCGATCTGGTCGGCCCCGCCGAGCGCGGGCAGTTCCTCACGGAGGCACGGCGGCTCGTGTCCGGGTACTACAAGCTCGAGGATCCCACCCGGTTCGATCCCGAGTCGTGTGAGCTCCGGGTGGAGACCGAGCTCGACGACGGTGTCCTGTTGCGCGGGTTCGTCGATCGCATCGACGTGTCACCGACCGGTCTGCTGCGGGTGGTCGACTACAAGACGGGCCGGGCGCCGTGGGAGATGGGCGAGTCCAAGGCGCTGTTCCAGATGAAGTTCTACGCCCTGGTGCTCATGAGGACGCGCGGCATCGTGCCCACGCAACTGCAGCTGCTGTATCTGGGCGACGGTCAGGCGCTGACGTACCAGCCGGAGGAGGACGAGCTGCGCCGCTTCGAGCGGACCCTGTCGGCGATCTGGAGGGCCATCCTCGATTCCGGGGCCACGGGTGACTTCCGCCCCAATCCGGGGCGATTGTGTGATTGGTGCAACCATAAGACGCGTTGCCCCGCCTTCGGAGGAACACCGCCCTCGTATCCGGGCTGGCCGGTTCCGCGGAGGAAAGTTCGGAGTTCGAGGAGACAGTCGAGTGAGTGATCAGGCCTACTACATCCCGTTGGGACGCACCGGAGACGGCGCCGAGCTCTTCGGGTCGACGCCGCTGACGGCGAGCACGTGGGCCGACACGATGCAGCACGGCGCGCCGCCTTCGGCACTGCTCGTGCGGGCACTCGAGCGCTGCGGCGACCGGCCCGACACCCGTCTGACCCGCGTCGTCGTCGAGATCCTGGGACCGATCCCGATCACCGACATCGAGGTCCGCTCGTGGATCGAGCGTCCCGGCAAGCGCGTCGAACTCGTCGTCGCGGAACTGTGGGCGGCGGGACCGGACGGTACGTCCCGCGCCGTCGCACGCGGCACCGGCTGGCGCATGGAGACGGTGGCCACCACCGCCGTCGTGCACACCGCGGACGCTCCCCTGCGCCCGGTGTCGGAGGCGCACGAGGTCGAGCTGGGTGGCCCGTTCTGGGGCACGGGATTCGTCAAGAGCCTGGAGTGGCGCTGGCTCGCCGAGATCGGCTGCGAGGGACCCGGTCAGATGTGGGCGCGCCCGATTCCCGTTCTGGTCGAGGGCGAGTCGCTCACCCCGATCCAGCGGCTGTTCACGGTCGCCGACGTCTCCAACGGTGCCGGCGCCAAGATCGACCCCGCGGAGTGGACATTCCTCAACACCGACCTGACGGTGCACCTGTTCCGCGTCCCCGAGGGTGAGTGGATCGGGCTGTCGTCGGAGACGTCGTACGGGCCCGACGGTGTCGGCATGTGCGCCGGCGTCATCCACGACGAGACCGGTGCGGTCGGCCGCATCAACCAGACCCTGCAGATCCGCGCCCGCTAGACCCGGACACGCCGACGGCGGTGGCTCCCGGAAACGGGGGCCACCGCCGTCGGCGTTCGGAGCAGCGTCAGAAGGCGCGGCAGGACCGGATGTCGGACGCCAGGATCGCCTTCGCGCCGAGGTCGGCCAGCTCGTCCATGACCGCATTGTGAACCTTGCGGGAGACCATCGCACGCACCGCCACCCAGTTCTCGTCGGCGAGCGGCGAGAGGGTGGGCGACTCGAGACCGGGAGTGACCTTGACCGCCTGCTCGAGCACGGCCTTGGGGCAGTCGTAGTCGAGCATCAGGTACTGCTGGGCGAACACGACGCCCTGCACGCGCGCGATCAGCTGGTTACGGGCCTTGTCGTTGCCGTCGGAGCCCTCACGTTCGATCAGGACACCCTCGGAGTCGCACAGCGACTCACCGAACGCGACCAGGTTGTGCTGGCGCAGGGTGCGGCCGGAGCCGACGACGTCGGCGATCGCATCGGCGACACCGAGCTGGATCGAGATCTCCACGGCGCCGTCGAGGCGGATGACGGTGGCGTCGAGGCCGCGGGCGGCGAGGTCGGAGCGCACCAGGTTCGGATACGACGTCGCGATCCGCAGTCCGGCGAGATCCTCGACGGCCCAGTCCTTTCCGGCCGGGGCGGCATAGCGGAAGCTGGAGCGGCCGAAGCCGAGCGCGAGCCGCTCGTGGACGGGTGCGCCCGAATCGAGTGCGAGGTCGCGGCCGGTGATGCCGAGATCGAGTTCACCGGATCCGACATAGATCGCGATGTCCTTGGGACGCAGGAAGAAGAACTCGACGTTGTTGGTGGGATCGAGGACCGTCAGGTCACGCGAATCGGTACGGCGACGGTATCCGGCCTCGGCCAGAATCTGGCTGGCGGATTCCGAGAGCGATCCCTTGTTGGGCACTGCTACGCGCAGCATGTGTGGTGGTCCTTCCGAGAGGATGGGTGCAAGGAGACGAGGCCGAATTCAGAGATGACGACGGCGATCCGTCACAGATGACGACGGCGAGCCGTCACAGATGACGACGGCGATCCGTCACAGATGTCGGTACACGTCTTCGAGCTTCAGACCCTTGCCCACCATCAGGACCTGGACCCAGTAGAGAAGCTGGGAGATTTCTTCGGCGAGGGCTTCGTCGCTCTCGTGTTCGGCGGCGATCCAGACCTCGCCGGCCTCCTCGAGCACCTTCTTGCCCTGCGCATGGACACCAGCGTCCAGCGCAGCAACGGTGCCGGATCCCTCAGGGCGGGAGGCGGCGCGCTCGGTCAGCTCGGCGAACAGGGATTCGAAGGTCTTCACGGGTATTGATTGTCTCACGTGACATCGAACGCCCCGCACTCAGTACTCCAGCGTGCGCCGGCTCTCGAAACGTCTGGGCTCCCCGGTCAGCGGATCGTCGAACTCGAGGCTGCGCGCCAGCAACCGCAGCGGGTCGGTGAAGTCGTTCGGGTCGCGGCGCCGGAACTCGGGATAGAAGTTGTCGCCGACGATCGGAGCGCCCAGCGAGTTGAGGTGCAGGCGTAGTTGGTGGGTGCGGCCGGTGCGCGGCCGCAGCCGGTAGCGCGCGAGGGCGCCGCGACGCTCGCCCAACTCGATCAGTGTCTCGGAGTTGGGCTCCCCCGGCTCCTCGGACGCGGTGAGTTCGCCGTGCACCTTGCGGATTCGGCTGCGCACGGTGCGTGGGAACTCCCCGTCGGCGAGGGCGGGGGCGATGGCCTCGTACGTCTTGCGCACCCGCTGCTTCTCGAACATCTCCTGGTAGGGCCGGCGCAGCGCCGGATCGGCGGTGCACAGCAGGACACCCGCCGTCATCCGGTCCAGCCGGTGCACCGGCACCAGGTCGGGCAGCCCCAGGTCCCGGCGCAGCCGCACCACGACGGTCTCCCGGATGTGCGCGCCGCGCGGGATGGTCGCGAGGAAGTGCGGCTTGTCGACGACGACCAGCCCGGCGTCGCGGTGCAGCACGTCCACCGCGAATGGCACCGGGACCTCGGGCGCCGGCTCACGATAGAAGTACACGAACCGCGTCGGCTGGTACGGGGTCGTGTGGTCGACGACGCGCCCGTGCTCGTCCACCACCTCGCCCGCCCCGAGACGGGTGTCCCAGTCCTCGCCTGGATGCTGCCCGAGCAGGTAGTCGACGACCGTCACCGACGGCTGCCCGGCCGGCATGCGGATCCGGTCGGGTCCGAGACCGTCACGGATCGGGAGCGGCGCGCGTGCCATCGTCAGCGACGTCTCACGCGTCGGGAACGCACGTCTCGCACACGAGCGTCAGCTGACGACCGTTGACGTCCGGGTGGTTGCGGAACCGCGACGTCGGTGCGTCGCAGACCGTGCACTTCCCGAGTGTCACAGCGCGATCGGTGAAGTCGAGGTTCATCCGCTTGTCGAAGACGTACAGCGATCCGTCCCACAGGCCCTCGTCGCCGTAGGCCTCGCCGTAGCGGACGATCCCGCCGTCGAGTTGGTAGACCTCCTCGAAGCCCCGGTTGCGCATCAGCGCCGACAGGACCTCGCAGCGCACGCCGCCCGTGCAGTACGTGACGACCGGCTTGGACTTGAGGTGGTCGTAACGCCCGCTGTCGAGTTCGGCGACGAAGTCGCGGGTGGTCGCGACGTCGGGAACCACCGCGTTGCGGAACCGCCCGATCTCCGCCTCGAACGCGTTGCGGCCGTCGAAGAAGACGACGTCCTCGCCGCGACTGCCGACCAACTCGTGCAGCTCGTTCGGCGACAGATGGGTACCGCCGCCCACGACACCGTCGGCGTCGACCTTCAGTTCGTCGGGCGCCCCGAAGGTGACGATCTCGGGTCGGACCTTCACCGACAGCCGCGGGAAGTCGTCACCGGTGCCGTCGGACCACTTGATGTCGGCGCCGGAGAAAGGCGCATACGACCGGGTGCCGCGCACGTACCGCTTGACGTCGGCGATGTCGCCGCCGACGGTGGCGTTGATCCCGTGCTCCGAGATGAGGATCCGGCCCGTGAGGTTGTTCGACGCGGCGAGCGTGTGCTGCCACAACCGAATCGCCTCCGGGTCGGCGAGCGGCGTGAACCAGTAGAACAGAACGATCTTCGGCGTCGCCACGGCTACCCGATCTCCTGCCGGTGCAGCGCGTGCAGGTCCGACTCGGCGAGCCCCTCGAGGGTGGTCCGGAAGATGCGCCGGGGCGATTCCGGGACCGTCGTGAGCGACGGGATCACCAGGACGGTGCAGCCGGCCGCGTCGGCGGCGGCGGCACCGGTGGGCGAATCCTCCACCGCGAGGCAGTCGGCGGGCTCGACACCCAGCAGCTCGGCCGCTCGCAGGTACGGCGCGGGGTCCGGCTTGCCGGCCGGCACCTCGTCGCCGCACACCGAGTGGTCGAAGTGCCCGCGGCCGAGGGTGTCGAGCGCGAACTCGCACAGTTCCCGGTCGGTGTTGGTGACCAGCGCCGACCCCAGCCCAGCCGACCGGACGGTGCGCAGCGCCTGCTGCGCACCGGGACGCCACGGCAGACCGGCAGCGAACAACTCGCCCATCCGGCTGTACAGCCATGCCTTGGCGTCGGCGAGCGCCTCCGGGTGCGGGTCGAGGTCGAGCGACGCGAACACCGTGGTGAGCGCGTTCAGGCTGGACGCCCCGATGGTCGCGAGCCGGGTCTCCTCCGACATCGGGCCACCGAGGTGCAGCGACAACTCCTTGACCCCGATGTCCCACAGGTTCTCGGACTCGAGCAGTGTGCCGTCCATGTCCCACAGGACCGCCCGCAGGGTCCCGACCGATACCGATCCTGACCGATCAAACATTGAAGTACTTGGCCTCCGGGTGGTGCAGCACGAACGCGTCGGTGGACTGCTCGGGATGCAGCTGGACCTCCTCGGACAGCTCGACGCCGATGCGCTCCGGCTCGAGCATCGCCACGAGCTTGCGGCGGTCCTCGAGGTCGGGGCAGGCGCCGTAGCCGAACGAGTAACGCGCGCCGCGGTATTCGAGCTTGAAGAAGTCCTCGACGTTCGACGGGTCCTGCTCGGCGATGTTGTGTCCGCCCGGCAGGATCAGCTCCTCGCGCACCCGGCGGTGCCAGTACTCGGCGAGCGCCTCGGTGAGCTGGACGCCGATGCCGTGCACCTCGAGGTAGTCGCGGTAGGCGTTGGCCGCGAACAACTCGTTCGCGAAGTCCGCGATGGGCTGGCCCATCGTCACCAGGTTCATCGGCAGCACGTCGACCTGCCCGTCCTTACGCGCGTCCTCACGCGAGCGCACGAAGTCGGCGATGCACAGGAACCGGTCGCGCTGCTGACGTGGGAACGTGAACCGGAAGCGTTCGGGTGCATCGGGGTCGGGCGACTCGAGCACGACCACGTCGTCGCCCTCGGAGACCGCCGGGAAGTACCCGTACACGACCGCGGCATGCGCGAGAACGCCCTCGGCGGTGAGCCGGTCCAGCCAGTAGCGAAGGCGCGGACGCCCCTCGGTCTCGACCAGCTCCTCGTAGGTCGGTCCGTCGCCGGCGCGCTGCCCGCGCAGACCCCACTGGCCGAGGAACAGTGCGCGCTCGTCGAGCAGTCCCGAGTACTCGGACAGCGAGATGCCCTTGACGATCCGGGTGCCCCAGAACGGCGGTACGGGGACCACGATGTCGTCGGCGACGTCGGAACGCTCCGGCACCTCCACCGGAGTCTCGGACGCCTTGCGCTTCTCCGCGATCCGCTTGGAACGCTCGTGGCGCTCCTTGCGCTCGGCCGCTTTCGCCTTGGCCGCCAACGCCTCCGGGCTGTCCGGGGCCGGGCCCTCGCCGCGCTTGACGGCCATGATCGTGTCCATCAGGTGCAGGCCCTCGAACGCGTCACGCGCGTACGACACCTCACCCTCGTACACCTCCGACAGGTCGTTCTCGACGTACGAGCGCGTCAGCGCCGCACCGCCCAGGAGCACCGGGAACTGCTCGGCGACGCCCCTGGTGTTGAGTTCCTCGAGGTTCTCTTTCATCACGACCGTC
Source organism: Rhodococcus sp. AG1013 (assembly GCF_003350365.1). NCBI lineage: Bacteria > Bacillati > Actinomycetota > Actinomycetes > Mycobacteriales > Nocardiaceae > Rhodococcus > Rhodococcus sp. AG1013. Next base: position 73,656 of record NZ_QQAT01000017.1, on the reverse strand, counting down.
GACTTCACCAGCAGACCGGACATGCCGATGACGTCGGCGCGCTTGTCGAGGGCGACGTCGAGGATGGTCGCGATCGGCTGCTTGATGCCGATGTTGACGACCTCGTATCCGTTGTTGGACAGGATGATGTCGACGAGGTTCTTGCCGATGTCGTGGACGTCGCCCTTGACGGTGGCGAGCACGATCCGCCCCTTGCCGTCGTCGCCGGTGGACTCCATGTGCGGCTCGAGGTACGCGACGGCCGCCTTCATGACCTCGGCGGACTGCAGCACGAACGGCAGCTGCATCTGGCCGGAGCCGAACAACTCGCCGACGGTCTTCATACCCGAGAGCAGGGTCTCGTTGATGATCTCGAGCGGCGGACGCTCGGTCATCGCGGTGTCGAGGTCGGCCTCGAGGCCGTTGCGCTCACCGTCGACGATCCGACGCTCCAGGCGCTCGAACAGCGGCAGGGCCGCGAGTTCCTCGGCCCGCGACGCACGCGCCGACGCGGCCGAGACGCCCTCGAACAGCTCCATCAGCTTCTGCAGCGGGTCGTATCCCTCGCGGCGACGGTCGTAGACCAGGTCCAGTGCGGTCTCGCGCTGCTCCTCCGGGATCCGCGCCATCGGCAGGATCTTGGACGCGTGCACGATCGCGGTGTCGAGGCCGGCCTCGGTGCACTCGTGCAGGAACACCGAGTTGAGCACCTGGCGCGCGGCCGGATTGAGGCCGAACGAGATGTTGGAGATACCGAGCGTGAAGTGGACGTCGGGGTGCCGCCGCTTGATCTCGCGGATCGCCTCGATGGTCTCGATGCCGTCGCGGCGCACCTCCTCCTGACCGGTGGAGATCGGGAACGTCAGCGCGTCGATGATGATGTCCGACTCCGCCAGACCCCACGTCGTGGTGATGTCCTCGATGAGACGCTCGGCGATGCGGACCTTGTGCTCGGCGGTGCGGGCCTGACCCTCCTCGTCGATCGTCAGCGCGACGACGGCCGCGCCGTGCTCCTTGACGAGCCTCATGATCCGCTGGTAGCGCGAGTTCGGACCGTCGCCGTCCTCGTAGTTGACCGAGTTCACGGCACACCGGCCGCCGAGGTGTTCGAGTCCGGCCTGCAGGACGTTCGGCTCGGTGGAGTCCAGCATGATCGGCAGCGTCGACGCCGTCGCCAACCGGCTCGCGAGAGCGGACATGTCGGCGGCGCCGTCACGGCCCACGTAGTCGACGTTGAGGTCGAGCATGTGCGCGCCGTCGCGCGTCTGGTCCTTCGCGATGTCGAGGCACTTCTGGTAATCCTCGGCGATCATCGCCTCACGGAATGCCTTGGAGCCGTTGGAGTTGGTGCGCTCGCCGATCATCAGGATCGACGCATCCTGGTCGAACGGGACGGCCGCGTACAGCGACGACGTACCGTCCTCCGGCTGCGAACTGCGCTGTGCCTTCTCCACCAGACGGACCGCGTCGGCGACCTGACGGATGTGCTCGGGCGTCGTGCCGCAGCAGCCGCCGACGAACGACAGCCCGAACTCGCTGACGAACCCGGACAGCGCGACGGCCAGTTCCTCTGCCGTGAGTGGGTACTCGGCGCCGTTGGGGCCGAGCTGCGGCAGACCCGCGTTCGGCATCACCGACACCGGCAGCGTCGAGTGCCGCGACAGGTGGCGCAGGTGCTCGCTCATCTCGGCGGGGCCCGTCGCGCAGTTCAGACCGATCATGTCGATCCCGAGCGGCTCGAGCGCGGTCAGGGCCGCGCCGATCTCGCTGCCCAGCAGCATGGTGCCGGTGGTCTCGACGGTGACGTGGGTGATGATCGGGAGGCGGCGGCCGAGCTTCTCCATCGCATGTTGGCTGCCGATGATCGCGGCCTTCACCTGGAGCAGGTCCTGGCAGGTCTCGATCAGGATCGCGTCCGCGCCACCCTCGATCATGCCGAGCGCCGATTCGGCGTACGCGTCGCGCAGCACTGCGAACGGCGCGTGACCGAGGGTGGGCAGCTTGGTGCCCGGCCCCATGGAGCCGAGCACGAATCGGCCCATGCCGTCGCGGCCGGGCCCCATCTCGTCGGCCACTTCACGGGCGATGCGGGTGCCCCGCTCGGAGAGATCGCGAATGCGGTGGGAGATGTCGTAATCGGCGAGGTTCGGCAGATTGCAGCCGAAGGTGTTGGTTTCGACCGCGTCGGCGCCGGCTTCGAAGTACGCGCGATGGATGTCGCGCAGCACGTCGGGGCGAGTCTCGTTCAGAATCTCGTTGCAGCCCTCGAGGCCGAGGAAGTCGTCGAGAGTCAGATCCGCGGCCTGCAACATCGTGCCCATGGCGCCGTCGCCGATGACAACGCGCTGTTTCAGCGCATCAAGCAGGGCAGAGTGGAATGGTGCAGACATGCCGTCCAGAGTAGTGGGCGGCTCGACGGTGGCTGGTCGTAGGCTGGGTAGGTGAGTTCACCCGAGTTCCCCGACACCACCGAATCGGACGATACCGACGCGGACGTGCCGACCCTGCGCGATCCCGTGTTGATCGCCGCGTTCGAAGGCTGGAACGACGCAGGCGACGCCGCGAGCGGCGCCGTCGAGCATCTCGAGCTCACATGGGACGCCAAGCCGCTCGCCGAACTCGACTCCGAGGACTACTACGACTACCAGGTGAACCGGCCTATCATCCGGCAGGTCGACGGGGTCACCCGCGAGATCGTGTGGCCCACCACACAGTTGTCACTGTGCTCCCCTCCGGGCAGCGATCGGGACGTGGTGCTGCTGCGCGGCATCGAGCCGAACATGCGCTGGCGCAGCTTCTGCGACGAGTTGCTCGAGTTCGTCGACGAACTCGGCGTGCACACCGTCGTGATCCTGGGTGCGCTGCTCGCCGACACCCCGCACAGCAGGCCGGTTCCGGTGACGGGCACCGCGCACAGCGTGGAGGCCGCCGAGCACTTCAACCTGGAGCAGACCCGGTACGAGGGACCGACCGGCATCGCCGGGGTCCTGCAGGACGCGTGCGTCAAGGCCGGCGTCCCGGCCGTGTCGTTCTGGGCCGCGGTCCCCCACTACGTGTCCCAGCCGCCCAACCCCAAGGCCACCATCGCGCTGCTGCAGCGCGTCGAGGATGTCCTCGACATCGAGGTCCCGCTCGGTGACCTGCCGAACCAGGCGGAGGACTGGGAGGAGTCGATCTCCGAGATGACCCGCGACGACGAGGAGATCGCCGAGTACGTGCGCACCCTCGAGGAGCGCGGCGACGCGGAGACCAACATCTCCGACGCGATCTCGAAGATCGACGGCGACGCGCTGGCCGCGGAGTTCGAGAAGTACCTGCGCCGTCGCGGCCCCGGCCGCTTCGGGGCGTGACCGGGGAGACCGCCCAGGGATTTCGCACGCGGCTTCAGCTATCCGCGCTGTACGCCGGCGGATTCCTGGGCCCGTTCGGCGGTGGCGTCGTCACGTCGATGCTCCCGGAGATCGGCGACGACCTCGGCGTGGATGCGTCGGCCGCCGCGACGTCGTTGACGGCGTATCTGCTGCCGTTCGCTCTGGTCATGCTGGTTTCGGGCACCCTCGGCTCGCGTTGGGGCCGGATGCGCACCGTCCGCATCGCGTACGGGGTCTATCTCGCGGCATCGGTCGCGTGCTTCGCCGCACCCACGTTGGAGTTGTTCCTCGGCGCCCGCGTCCTGCAGGGCTGCGCCAACGCCTTCACCACGCCCCTGCTGCTGGCGACCCTGGCCGCGATGACACCGCAGAACAGACTCGGCCGCGCCCTCGGTGCATTCGGGGCACTCCAGGCCGCCGGGCAGACGAGCGCACCGCTGATCGGTGGTCTCGCCGCGGAAGCGAACTGGCGCCTGGCCTTCCTCGCGATCGCGGTCGTCGCCGGACTGCTCGGCGCGCTCGGCCTGCCCGACGCCGCCCGGAACATCCCGGCCGACACCGGCGCCCGCCTGCGCGATGCACTGCGCCCGGAGGTGCTGCGCGTCGGCGTCGTCGCGCTCCTCGGGTGGGGAGCGCTCGGCGGTCTGGGGTTCCTCCTGGCATTCCGGGCCGAGGACGTATTCGGCATGAGCCCGGCCGTCCGGGGCCTGCTTCTGACCGGGTTCGGTGTCGCCGGGATCCTGACGGCCCGTCCCGTCGGATTGCTGATCGACCGCATCGGGGCCCGCCGGACGGTCGTCGTCGGCGCCCTCGCCGGCGCCGCATTGGTCGCGACTGCCGGCACCGTCGGCCTGGCGGCCGTCGCCGCCGTCGCGTGGTTCTTCGCGGGCATCGCATCGCAGTTCCTGCTGGTCGGCGTCAACGCCGCCGTCCTCGGTTCCCAGGGCGGGAACCGCGGCGGTGCGGTTTCGGTGGTGCAGTCGCTGCGGTTCTCGGGTGCCGCCCTCGCACCGCTCGCGCTCACGCCCCTGTACGCGGTCCACCCGAGCGCGAGTTTCCTGCTCCCGGCACTCCTGTTGGCCGTCCTGCCGCCCCTGTTGATGCCGCGGACGCCGAGGAGCGACTGACCCCGTCCACCCGCGCTCCCCGTCGTTGATGGCGTGCTCCCAAGTCGGCGTCGATCGCGAAGGACGCGCACACGGGTACGGGTTCCGAAATCCCCACGATTCCGTGCTTCACCGACTTCTACGCCCGGGACCCGCGCTGGGCGCGGCCCCACACACCGGCGGCTGCCGTCCGCCAACCAAACAGCCGTGCCTCACCGAAACCATCTCCGCAGCTGCGTCTTTCGTAAACGACACGCGGCGGTTCGAGTGCTAGCGCCGCCCCACGGCCGGGCCGCCCCCTTCGCTCGGCGCGTCCCGGCCGTCGTGACATTCGGGGCCACTCCCCTGGGCTGCTGGACCGCGCCTCCTGTTTCGTGACGGATCTCAGCCGAATGCGAACCGCCGAGAGGACCACGCCCGCACCAATGTTCGAGTGCGGCGAAGGATCGTTCGACGACGTTGCAGGGGCGCCGCACCGTCACAGCACCCAGTAGAGTCTGGGCGTGCCCGACGCGAGATCTGCCAAGACCCGAGCGCGGGACATCGACCGCGCGCAGACCTGCAGCTTGCTCGACGCCGCATACGCCGACGGTCAGCTCAGCGCCGAGGAGCACGAGTCCCGCACCGCGACGGCGATGCACGCGACGACTCTCGGCGCCCTGAGCGCGCTGACCAAGGACCTGCAAATCCCCGATCATCTCCTCGATGCCGCGACCGCATCCGAGGACCCGGCCGGCCACCCTCACCGCCGTCGCCGCGGCCTTGTTGTCGCTGTGACAGCCGTTGTCGCGATGATCGTGGCTGCCCTCGCCCGCGTGTTGTTCGCTGGGGGCACCGACGCCATCGGCGCCGACACCGCATCTCCCGTGTCGAGCACATCCGACCCGAACCGGGCCGAGCCGATCGACACGCTCACCGCCGACGGCATGCGCGAGTTCCTGCGCCGGTTCGAGCTGAAGTTCGGTGACCTGACCGCCGACGATGTCGATCTGTACAGCAAAGACGCTGTGGTCGCGAGGATGACCCCCCGACAGCCGACCAGCTTGCAGAGGTGGATGTTCACCGGCACCGCCGGGTTCGAGCCGTGGACCCCGCCCTCGATCCGGGATCAGGACCAGGAGACGGTCGATCTCGCTCAGCTCGACGTCGACCGCATCGGCGATCTCATCGAAAACGCCACCAGTCTCGTCCGCCTGCCCAGCGGCCACATCGATCGCGTCGCGATCCGCGCCGACCACTCCCGGCCGGGCGTCACCGAGCCTCGCGTCACGGTGTACGTCGTGGACACCGACGTCGCCAAAGGGAACGTGACAGCGACACTCGCCGGCGAGGTCGTCGACGTCCAGACCGCCTGACAGCCGGGATCGCGTGGCGGGACGTTCCCAGGGATCTCGGTCCCTGGCAGACGATCCCGCAGCGCGGCCGCCTACAGCGTGGCAGGCCGCGGTGGCCGCCCGGGCGTGATCCTCCAGCGGACCGGCACGACCGAGCCCGTGCACTTTCGGATTTTCCCTCGATTCCGTCCCGCACCGATCTCTGTCGCGACACGCGCCCCCGATTCCGCTTTTCTTCCGGTTCCGTTGTGCACAGAGTGACTACTGTTGCGGATGTGACCCTGACGGACGTTGCACCGAACCCGCGGCCCGAACGCAGCATCGACATCTATCGGCGCGCCCTGTCCTGGCTGGAGGCGCAACTCCCCCACGGGTGGACGGTGTCGGCGGACCGCCCCCGCTCCCCCGCCGCACCGAATCGACTGCTGATCACGGCACCGGACGGCGAATCCGTGTCCTACGCGATCACTGCATCCAAGGGCGTCCTGAGCGGTGATGTCGCCCGGATCGCGGCCGAACTCTCCGAGAGCGACCGCGGATTCGTCTGCGCGCACTACCTCTCCGAACCGGTGCGCCGCCAGCTGGACGGCCACGGTCTGTCGTACGCGGACGCCACCGGGAACCTGAACCTGGTCGCGGACCGGCCGGCGATCTGGGTCCGGAACCGCGGCGCCGACGCCGATCCGTGGCGCGGGCCCGGCCGTCCGTCCGGGGTCCTCACCGGCGAGCCGTCCGAGCGGGTGGTTCGAGCGCTCGCCGATCACGTCGGGGAGATCTCGGTGCCCGAACTGATCAAGCTCTCCGGAGCGTCGACGGGGGCGGCCTACCGGGTGGTCGAGGTCCTCTTCGAACGGGAACTGCTCACCCGTCTGCCCCGAGGCCCCATCACCGACGTTCGCTGGCCGCACATGCTCCGCGCGTGGGCCGCCGACCGCAAACCCTGCGCCACCCGAAGTTTCGCCGCCCCGAACGGGCTCGACGAACTACGCGCGCGGCTCGCGTCGGGTAACGGCGACCCTGCCTATGCGGTGACGGGGATCGGCGCCACCGACTATGCGTCGGCATCGGTGCTCGAGCTCTACGCCGACGACGTCGACGCCTTCGCGGCCGCGCTGGACCTGCGCCCGATCACCGGCGGGGCCGACGTCGTGGTCGCGACGCCGTGGTCGGCAGCGGTTTTCGAGCGGATGCAGTATCGCGACGGGCTGCGCTGCGTCGCGCCGAGCCACGCGTACGCCGACCTGGTGGCGGGCCCGTTCCGTCATCCCGACGCCGCGGAGTACCAGCTGACCGCGCTCACCGCGGACGAATCCTGGCGCCGGCCCGTGGGGCGCGGCCGGTGACCGGGGCGGTGTGTTCGCTCGCGACCCGAACGACGCCCTAGGCTGTCACGGTGAGCGATTCAGGTGACCCTCGCACGTCCTCCGGCGGTGATTTCGCCGTGCGCGAGGACCGGCTGCGGCTGTTCTCCTTCACGACCGCGGAGAAACGCGCCGAGTACCTGTGGGTGCTCCGCGCCTTCGACCACGCGCGTGCCAACTACGTCGTCCTGTTGCACGCCGGTGAGGTCGCGGAGATCCTGGGTCGGATCTCCGGCGACGACCCGGCCGCAGCGCTGACATCCACCGAGATCACCCCGCTGCTGGAGCAATTGCACACGTGGGGCGTGCTCGAACGCAGCTACGACGGCAGTCGCGCCTCAACTCTCGCGGAGTACCGGAACCGTCATTTCGTGTACCAGTTCAGTCAGGCCGGCTACCTGGCCTTCCGCGCCGTCGAGGATCTGCTCGGTGCCCGGCTCGAGGATGCGACGCTGTCTCGACTGGCACTGCCGGATCTGCTCGCCGATCTCGACGAGCTCGCCGAAGCCAACCGTCGCGGCGACGGGGATCTCATCTACCGCAAGCTCGCCCGGCTGGACTCCACGCTCACCGACATGGCGGCGCGGGCGGCGCAGTTCTATCTCATGCTCGGCGACCTGGTGCGCACCACCGAGATCACGCCCGAGGCGTTCCTGGCACACAAGGACGCCCTGTTGAGCCACATGCGCGAGTTCAGCTCCGACCTGGCGCGGTACGCACCGAAGCTGCGCGCGGCCATCGAGGCGGTCGAGGCCACCGGCATCGCGTCCCTCATCGCGCGGGCGGCGGCCAGCGACGATCGCGTCTTCCTCTCCCGCGAGGAACGCGAATCCGATTGGAACGCACGCTGGTCGGGCCTGGCCCAGTGGTTCGTCGGGGTGTCGGGTCCCAGCGAGTCGGATCGTCTGAGGGAGGGGACGATGAGCGCGATCGCCGCGGTGTTGTCGCTGTTGCGCCGGGTCACGGAGACCCGCCGGGGCGGCGTGAGCCGCGAGAGTCAGCTGCGGCACCTCGCCGGGTGGTTCGCTGCCACTCCCGACGAGGATTCGGCGCACGCCCTGTTCCAGCTCGTCTTCGACCTCGGACGCCCGCGGCACCTGTCGATGGTGCATCCGGATACCGACATCATTCCCGACTCGCGATCGTGGTGGGACGCGACGCCCGTAGAGATCTCGCGCACGCTCGCCGAGACCGGTCGCGCCGCGCAGCCGGGCATGCCGTCGCGGGTCCAGCGCAACGAGGGCAGCATCCGACGACTTCGCGAGGAACAGTTGGCAGCTCAGCGTGCCCGCGCCGTCGCGGCGTCGTCGCTGGCCGCGTCCGGAGCCTACGACCGGGTCCTCGACGCCGACGAGACCGACGTGCTGCTGAGCCTGCTCAATGCCGCGCTCACCGCGCGAGTGCCGGTCAGTGGCACCGTGCCCAGCTCGACGGGGTCGGAGAACGGTGTCCGGCTCACGCTGCGCCCGCACGGCGAGACGACGGTGGTGCAGACCGTCCGTGGCCGGCTGCATCTCGACGGACTGCAGGTGAGCGTGCAGTGAGGTCTCGTTCCGTCTCGCCGCTGGACCTCGACTCGTACCAGCGGGCCGCCCGGGTGATCCTGTCGAATCACCTGGTGACGCAGACGTATCCCGACCGACTCGCGCTGCCGCTGCTGCGGCGGTGGGCCACCGAACTGCGCGACGACCTGCTCGACCTGTTCGGATATCGGCTCGAGGTCACCGAGACCACCGCCCGCCTGTTCACCGTCGCGGACCGACTCGAATCGGGAATCCCGGCACGCACCGCCAACGACCGGACGTTCGACCGGCACCGCTACGCCTACCTCGCCTTGGCGCTCGCGGCGCTCGGCCGGGCCGGCAACCAGATCACCCTGTCGGAGTTGGCCGACCACGTCGCCGCCGAGGCCGCGCAGGTGCCCGGCGTGACGCTGTCCACCGACCGGGCCGCCGACCGCGACGCGTTCGTCGATGCCGTCGGCTGGCTCGCGGCCCGCGGCGCGATCGTCCTCGCCGACGGCGACGCCGGCGGCTGGGCGTCCAATCCCGATGCGGGCGAGGCTCTCTACGACATCGACCGGTCGGTCGTGGTCGCCTTGTTCCGTCCGCCCCGCGCACTCCAGCACCTGACCTCGGTCCGGACGTTGCTCTCGGGTGAGAAGGCACCGCAGGACGACGACCTGATCGGCCTGCGCACCGGAGATCCCCGCGAGACCGCACGGCGGATGCGACGGGCCCTCGTCGAGCGGCCGGTGGTGTACGCGGACGAACTGACCGACGACGAGCGACTGCAGCTCGCGCTGCCCCGCACCGCCGCCGATGTCGAGGAGCTGACCGGACTGGTCGCCGAACGCCGGGCCGAGGGGATCGCGATGATCGACCCGTCGGGCCGCATGTCCGACATCCGGTTCCCGAGCACCGGCACCGTCTCCCAGGTCGCGCTGCTGCTCGCCGGCGAGATGGCCGATCGGGTCCTCGACCTCGACGCGCCCGGTCTCCCGCGCCGCCCGCTGCCCGAGTCGAACCAGCGCGAGGTGATCGCCCGACTCGACGCGGCCATTCCGAGCGCGGGAATCTTCGAGGAGCTCGCCGAGCACATCGATCCTGCCGACCACGACGACGACACCGACGAGGGCGATCGACCCGAGCCGGCGTTGTACTCGATGCTGGACGACGCCTGGATCGCGGCGGCCGTCGACGAGTTGGTGCTGCGCTTCGGGCGCACCTTCGCGGCGCAGTGGCAGGCCGATCGGCAAGGATTGAAGCGCAATGCGATCGCACTGCTCCATCGCCTGCAGTTGATCCGGGTGGTCGACGGTGGTGTCCTGGTGCTGCCGACGATCGCGCGGTTCCGCGGCGTCGTGGTCAGCATCCGGGACCGCACCGCCCAGTCCGAGCTGTTCGACGATCCCGTTCCCAGCGAATCCCACGAGAACGCACCCGTAGAGAAGTAGAGGCATCTTTCGCATGGCACACGCGCGCTTCAAGCCGACCCGCGCCGGGATCGTCAACCTGTGGGACTACCGCGACCAGGAGTTCTCGTTCGCGGACGGGCGTCTCGTCCTGCGTGGACCCAACGGTTCGGGCAAGACCAAGGCGCTCGAGGTGCTGTTCCCGTTCGTCTTCGACGGCCGCATCGAGCCGCGCCGCCTGAACCCGTTCGCGGGTGAGGAACGCACGATGAAGTCGAACCTGCTGTATCGAGGCCAGGATTCGGCGCATTCGTACGTGTGGATGGAGTTCGCGCGCGGCTCGCAGGACGACCCGGAGGCCGTCACGGTCGGAATCGGAATGCGCGCGAGCCGCCAGAACGACAAGGTCACCCGCTGGTACTTCGTCGCGGAAGGCCGCGTCGGCGTCGACTTCTCCCTCCTCGGTAGCGACGACCGGCCGCTGACCAAGAAGCAGCTCGCGGAGCAGCTCGGCAGCGACGCCATCACCGACCGTCCTGTCGACTACCGGGCCGCCATCGACGCCCGGCTGTTCGGGCTGGGCACCGAACGCTACGACCAGCTCATCAACCTCATCCTGACCCTGCGCCGCCCGCAGCTGGCCAAGAACCTCGACCCGAAGGGGCTGTCGCAGGCACTCACCGACGGCCTGCGCCCCCTCGACGAGCAGCTGGTGCTCGAGGCGGCGCGTTCCTTCAGCGACATGGAGGAGGTGAGCCGCGCGCTCGAGGGTCTCGCCGCCGCCGACCAGGCCGCGCACAGCTTCGTGACGGTGTACTCGAAGTACCTGAGCCAGCAGGCCCGTACCGACGTCGAACAGGTCTCCCGGCGCATCGAGTCGGTGGAACGAGCGAAGACCGTGCTGGACGAGGCCGTCGCACTGCAGACGTCCCGGCAGGAGGAGCGGCTGCTCGCCGAGGGTCGGTTCACCGCCGCCGAGCGCGCCCTCGAACAGGGCCGCGCCGACCTCGAGACGCTGCAGCGGTCCGGGGCCTACGAGGGCAAGCAGCAGCTCGACGACCTGGCTGCCGCCGTCGCACAGCTCAAGTTGTCCACCGAGCAGCAGGCCGACAAGGCACGCCGGGCGCAGGCGACGCTCGAGCAGCGCACGGACGAGGCCACGCGGGCATCGGATTCGGTGAAGCGGGCGACTGCCGAGCTGGTGCGCGCCGAGGAGCAGCTGGCCGAGGCCGCCGAGCAGGCCGGCATCGTCTGGAGCCCGCTGCCCGACGGGGCGCGGTCCGACCAGATCACTACCGCGGTCCGTGGACACGCCGAGGAACGCGACGGCGACGTCCGCGCGGTCCGGGCGGCGCTCGCCACGGTCGACAAGGCCGGCACCGAACGAGCGCGGGCCGATCGCGCCGCCGACAAGGGCCGCGAACTGCTCGAGGCGGCGCAGGCCGCGGTCGCCGAGGCCGAGGCCACGGTCGCGTTGGCGCGGGCCGATTGCGCCGCCGCGCTGCGGGCCTGGTGGACCGAGCACTCGGCGGAGTACGCCTCGATCGGGGTGACCGCCGACGTGTTCTCCGCACTGGACACCGCGCTGTCGCTGGCCGGCGAGGACGACTCCCCCAGCCTCACCACGGTGCTGCACGAGCGGACGCAGTCCGCCCTCGACGACCAGCGCGCGCGGCGGCGGCACGCCGTGTCCCAGCAGGCCGCGGCCACCGAACGGATCGCCGCGCTGCGCGCCGACCGCGATCGCGTCGCGGCCGAGAAGGACGATGCCCCTGCGCGATTCGCGTTCCGTACCGGCGATCGGAGCGAGCTGTCCGGGGCCCCGCTGTGGCGGCTGGTGCGCTTCGCGGACGGCGTCGAGCCCGCGGTGGCCGCGGGCGTCGAATCCGCGCTGGCCGCCGCGAACCTGCTCGACGGCTGGGTGTCGGCCGGAGACGGTGCGCAGCCGGACGCCGAATCCGAGCAGTTCCTGATGCCACTGCCCGAGGCCCTGCGGCCGCAGGGCCCGACCCTGGCCGACGTCCTCGAGGTGGAACCCGATGCCGGGGTCCCGGAGGCGGTGGTGCAGGCGATCATCGAGTCCATCGCGCTCGACACCGCCGGCGCCGCGAGCGCCGGCGCCGTCGGAGTAGGGGTGGACGGCCGGTTCTGGCAGGGCGTGCAACGCGGCCGCCACGTCAAGGCCGACGCCGAGTACATCGGCACGACCGCACGGAAGCGGCGCCGGGCACAGCGGATCGAGGAGATCGCACAGGAGATCACCGAAACCGAGGCACGGCGCGACACCGCCCACGCCGAGGAGTCCGAGACGACCGCGCTGCTCGACCGGATCTCGACCGCCGGAAAGTCGCTTCCCCGCACGTCCGGCGTCCTCGCCGCGATCAAGAAGCTCACCGAAGCCGCCGGCGCGCTCCGCAGCCGGTCCGAGTCCACCGCGAGCGCCGGCGACGAACTCGATCACGCGATCGCGGACCATACCGCCAAGGACAAGGAGCTCCGCGCGGTCGCCGTCGCACATCGCATGTCGCACCAGGCGCGCGACATCGACGCCGTGGCGGCCTCGATCCGGCACTTCGAGAGTCGGGGCGAGCAGCTGCTGCGCTGCCGTCGCGAGCAGGAGAAGGAGCTCGAACTCCACCGGGAGGCCGTCTACCGGCTCGAGGAGGCCCGCGGTAACACCGAGGAGTTCGTCGAGGAGGCTGCAGTCGCGGAGGAAAACTACGCGCAGCAGATCTCCCGTCTCGAGACGCTCCGGGAAGCCCTGGGCTCGAGTGCCGAGCAGATCGATGCCGACCTCGAGCAGGTTCGCGCCCGAATCGAGGTCTGCAAGACCGAGCAGCGATCCGCACGCAAGGCCTACGACGCGGCCGTCGAGCAGATCGGCAAGGCCGAGGGCGCCCACAGCGCCGCGATCGAGGCGCTGCGCAGCGCGCTGACCGAGACGCGCACCGATGTCGACCGCCTCGCACCCTATGCGCGACGCGATCTACTCGATCTTCTCGGCGTCGAGGGCTCGCACTCGTGGCCCCAGAGCAGCGCCGCGTGGCTCACAGCCGACCAGCTGGTGTACCGGATCGCGACGGAGGGCGACGTGGAATCGCCGATCCTGCCGCCCGAGGTGGACGCGCTGTACCGCGCGATGGATGCGGCGACCGCCTCGGTGAAGACCAGCGAGAACGCCAAGAAGGCCACCCGCTCGGCGCTCACCGCGGCGCTGCAGGACTTCGACGCCCAGCTCGCGGCGGCCGGACAGGACTATCGCCTGCAGTGGGACGCACCGGACGGTCTGACGGTGGTCCGCGTGCAGGACGACCAGGGCTACTCGTCGATCGGCGAGTTCGCGACCCGGATCGCCGCGGCCCGCCAGGACCAGGAGGTACTGCTCACGGACTCCGAGCGCCGCATCCTCGAGGACGCTCTGCTCACCGGACTGGCACAGCAGATCCACGAGCGCACCGCCGACGCCCGCGACCTGATCGCCCAGATGGGCGCGGAGATGCGCGAGCGGCGCATGTCGTCGGGCAGCACGATCGGCGTGCACTGGGTCCTTGCCGACAACCTCGACGACAGCTCGCGAGCCGTGTCCAAGCTCCTCGACCGGGCCCCGTCGGCCCTGAGTGCCGACGAACTGGCGACCGTCCGGGCGCACTTCGCAGCTCAGGTGCGGATCGCCCGCGCCGCCCATCCCGAGCGGTCGTACCCGGAGATCCTCGCCTCCGCGCTCGACTACCGACGGTGGCGGGTGTTCTCCTTCACACTGATCGGCAGCGACGGCAGCGAGGACCGCCTCACCGTCGCCCGGCACAGCGCACTGTCCGGCGGTGAACAGTCGGTGTCGCTGCACCTGCCGCTGTTCGCCGCGGCACACGTGATGCTCTCGTCGGCCGATCCGCACTCACCGCGCCTGCTCGGCCTGGACGAGGCGTTCGCCGGTGTCGACGACAACGGCCGCAGCGAACTGCTGGGGCTGAGCGTCCAGTTCGACCTGGACCTGTTCATGACCGGATACGACCTGTGGATCACCTACGGCGGTGTGCCGGGGTGCGCACACTACGACCTGGCGCACTCGACCGCCGAGCAGAGCGTCAGCGCCGCGCTGCTGGTGTGGTCCGGCGGCGAACTGCTGGCCGAGCACGACGGCAGCGATCTGGCCCGGGCACTGGGGTCACCGATGCGGCGACGCGTCCCGGCCACCGCGGAGGGCGGCCTCGAATTCGCCGAGGTCTAGTCGGGCGAATGCGGCTCACCGGGCGGGGAGAAGACGAATCCGACCGGTGGCCGTCATCGTCGAATGAACCCTTTACCAGCGAATTATCGGCATGTCCCGAACCGACACGCCGATCGTTTTGTGATCTGCGCCACAATCCGAGCCCAGAGTGACCCTTGCCTCTATGGCTTGAACATTCCGTGTAATGGCCTGTTATCTGGTTGTGACATTGCCGTGACCACCGAGTGATCTTCGGTCTCGATCTCGTAGACCATTGCCGATTCTACCGGTGCTCACGCCCGACGTGGCTGCCCCGTTGCAGCCCCAAGCCGGAGCAGAGCCTTGCACACCTCCCCTGAATGCACTTCTGAAAGCACGCCCGACCAGACGACGTCCACCCCGCGTAGCCTTATGTCACGAGTCCGCATCGCCGGTCTCGCCACCGCGACCGTCGCCGGACTGTGTGTCGGCAACCTCGCGATCGGACCCATCGCATCCAGCTCAGCAGAGACCCTGCCGACACCGGCCGCAGCGGTGCAGTTCCTCGACACGACCAACCTGCGGAAGGCGCTCGACCTTCCCGAATCGACCTCCGCGGCGGCCCCCGTCGCCCAGGCCCGTGTCATGCCGACCCTCGGGTCGGCCGATCCGGCCGCGCCGCCTGCACCGGCGGCCGCGCCGGTCGCCCCCCCGGTCGCACCGGCGGCACCCAGCCCCGCATCGGTCACCCTCGACGAGCTCGTGAGCATCGTTCCGCAGGTGGCGCCCGACCAGCTCGCACAGTACGTCGCGCCGCTCAACGAGGCGCTCGCCAAGGCTGGGATCGACACCCCCGTCCGCAAGGCCGCCTTCATTGCCCAGCTCGTCGTCGAGTCCGACTCCTTCCGTACGTTCGAGGAGTACGCCTCGGGCCGCGCCTACGAGGGCCGTGCAGACCTGGGCAACTTCGCGCCCGGCGACGGCGAGCGGTACAAGGGTCGCGGCGCGATCCAGGTGACCGGCCGGCACAACTACCAGAGCGTCAGCGACTACCTCGGCATCGACTTCGTCGCACACCCCGAGCTGATGGCAACGCCGGAGAACGCGTTCGAGACCGCCGCGTGGTACTGGCAGTCCCGCAACCTCAACGCCACGGCGGACACCGCCGGCATCGAGCAGGTCTCGCGGGTCGTCAACGGCGGAACCCACGGCCTGCCGCAGCGCATCGACAGTTTCATGCGGGGACTCGCCGTCCTCCACTGACCCACCCCTGAACGAAGCCCTCTTCCGACTACGGACGGGGGCTTCGTTCGTTCCGTGAGCAGGCGCTCCGCCCCTGGGTGCGTAACACCCTCGCTTGAAAGTTCGGTCAACCGAACTCTATAGTGCGTATACGCGAACCGACGTGGTCGGTGCTCGCGGAATGCCCCGGAGAATTCAGCGAGCGGAGTCCAGTGAGCACCGAGACCGACGCACCCGCCGCACGGCGACGCAAGGGCGGCAGTCTCCGCTCCGCCGCCCTGCTCGGGCCGGCATTCGTCGCCGCCATCGCCTACGTCGACCCCGGCAACGTCGCGGCGAACCTCACCGCGGGCGCGAAGTACGGCTACCTGCTGATCTGGGTGCTGGTCCTAGCGAACGCCATGGCCGTGCTGATCCAGTACCTGTCGGCCAAGCTGGGCCTGGTGACCGGACGGTCGCTGCCCGAGATGCTGGGCCAGCGCCTCCGCAAGGGCAACCGCCGGGCCTTCTGGCTGCAGGCCGAGGTGATGGCGGCGGCCACCGACCTCGCCGAGGTCATCGGCGGCGCCATCGCCCTTCATCTCCTGTTCGGCCTGCCCCTGTTCGTCGGCGGTCTCGTCACCGGCGTGGTCTCGATGGTCATCCTGTCCATCCAGTCCCGCCGTGGACAACGCACGTTCGAATTCGTGGTCATGGGCCTGCTCGCGATCATCACAATCGGGTTCCTCACGGGCCTCGCGTTCACCGATGTCTCGGGCAAGGAAGCCGTCGCCGGACTCGTCCCCCGATTCGAGGGCGCCGAGACCGTCCTCCTCGCGGCGAGCATGCTCGGTGCGACGGTCATGCCGCACGCCATCTACCTGCACTCCGCGCTGGCCCGAGATCGCCACGGCGCAGCCGGACACGGGCCCCGTCTGCGTCGACTGCTGCGTGTGACCCGCTGGGATGTCTCCGGCGCCCTCATCATCGCGGGCGGCGTCAACATCGGCATGCTGCTGCTCGCCGCGTCCGCCCTGCGTGGCGTCCCCGACACCGACAGCATCGAGGGTGCTCACGCCGCGATCCAGGCGGCGCTGGGCCCCGGTGTCGCGGTGGTGTTCGCGATCGGACTGCTCGCCTCCGGTCTCGCCTCGACCTCGGTGGGGTGCGCCGCCGGATCCGAGATCATGCACGGACTGCTGCACGTGCGGATCCCCGTCCTCACCCGCCGGGTCGTGACGCTCATCCCCGCACTGATCGTGCTCGGGATCGGGGTCGATCCCACGTACGCACTCGTCATCAGTCAAGTCGTGCTGAGCCTGTGCATCCCGTTCGCGCTGGTGCCTCTGGTGCGGATGACGTCGGATCCCGAACTCATGGGGCCCGAACGCAACGCGTCGGCGACGACCGCACTCGCCTGGGTGTCCGCGGGTCTGATCATCGCCCTCAACGTGGCCCTGCTGTGGCTCACCGTCACCGGATCCGGCTAGGCCGCGGGCCGCTCACGGCAGCGTCCACACCACCGTGGTCAGGAGCCAGAACACCGCGGCCGCAAGGGTGAGGAAAGCCACCGACAACACGAGGCCGAGAGTGTCGACCCGCCGGTCGGTGTGGTCGCCGGGTTCGAGCCAGAAGTGCAGCGCGCGCGTGACGATCGGCATCACGACCCACGTGAGCAGGCCCACCGACGCGATGTTGCCGATCAGCAGGCTCAACCACAGCGGCGCCGCGGGCCACACCTCGTCGATCGTGATCGTCAGCACCACGACCAGCGGATAGAGACCGACGAGCACCGACGTCGCCGTCTTCCAGGACGGCACGGGCGCGACTGCGCCACCGGGAGACGGGAACCACGACCCATACGGGTTCGGAATGGATCGCAGGCTGAAGTCCCGGAACTCTCGCCCCTCCGCGAGCAGCGCGGCCCGCTCCGGCGACCCGAGCCAACGGTCCAGGTCGGTCTGCGAGTCGAACGTGAACAGGATCGTCCATTCGTCCTGGACACCCGGGATCGGCGCATGCAGTTCGGAGCCCCGGAACCCCGGGAAGCGCTTCTCGGCCTCGGTGATTCGCCGCTGCCACGACAGGAACTCCTGCTCTCGACCGGGCACCGGCGGATGTGCCACGACGACGGTCACCGTCTCCCGAGCCTCGTCGTCGACGAGCACGTGTTGGGTGGGCTCCCGCTCGAACAGCGGGCCGGCGCGGGAGACGAGGTCGCGGCGGTGTTCGCTGCGCAGCCAACGTTGCAGATTGGCCACCGAGTCGAACCGGTAGACGACCGACCACTCGTGCCCACCGTCCGCGGGCCGGGTGATCTCCGTCCCGAGGAATCCGTCGAATCCTGCTGCCGCCGTGTCGACTTCGTGCTGCCAGCGCCGAAAGTCCGGCTCGCGGCCGGACCGGAGCACGTGGGTGACCACCACGGTCGCCGGGGCGCGACGTGGCGATCCGGCATCCGAGGCGACCATCGCGGTGACGGCTCAGTAGGGGTGCTTGTCGGACTTCTCGGACCACACCGCGTACGCGGCCGCCCCCAGATCCTGACGCACCTGTTCCATCTTGATGGATCGCTCCCCGTACGGACGGGTGAAATCGTCGTACTGGAACGCATCGTCGAACCCGATGGCGGTGGTCGCGGCCAGGTCGCTCGCGAAGTACATCGCGTCCAGGCGAGACCAGTAGATCGCGCTCATGCACATCGGGCACGGAGCGCCGCTGGTGTAGATCTCCATCCCCATCAGCATCCGAGCGCGCTCGGGAACGCGATCCGGTGAGCCCTCGGGGCGCGGAACCAGTTTCAGCGTCGACTGGTCGAGATGCTCGGCCGCGATGCTCGGGGCCTCGGCATTGAGCACCAGGACCGCCTTGCGGATCGCCTCGATCTCCCCGTGCGCGGTGACGTCACCGGTCAACAGCACCCGGTTCTGACCGCGCGCCACGATCTCACCGTCCCGGGAGATCACCGCGCCGAAGGGGCCACCCCAGTTGTTCGTCACCGACTCGATCGCGAGCCGGCATGCCTCGTTCATGAGTTCGTCTGGTGTCATGGCCGTTTCGCCTCCGGAGCGTCGCAGTGCCCCTTCCCACAATTTACCGAGCCGGTGAGCCTCACCATACGACTTCGGCGCCGATCAGGGACGCGACCTGCCCAAATGCGCCGTTCCCGGCACCGCCTCGCGACCGCCGACAACCTGACACCGCAGCGCTCCGGGTGTGTACTGGGTACACCCGCTGCCGATCGAGCCGAGGTGAGCGCAGATGCCGGTGTGGCGATTGCGAGACTTCCAGAACGACGACCTGGATCAGGCGATTCAGGTATGGGACCAGAGCCGGTCCCCCGGGTCCCCCGAGCCCGTCTTCACTCTCGCCGAGGTGATGGCGGCCGCACGTGCCGGTCAACCCGCCGTGGTGGCCGCCGTCGGCGACGAACTCGTCGGCATGGCTGTCGCGCAGGTCCACGGCGAACGCGCGTGGATCCTGCTGGTCGCGCTCGGATCCCGCTGGCGCAACCGCGGCATCGGCAGCGCGCTGCTCGCCAACCTGGAACGTCGGCTGCGCAGCGCCGGCGCCCATCGGATCTCGGCGGTCCTTCCGGAGGCCGCGACCGGGTCCGCCGCGTTCGAACACTCCGGGTACCTCCGCCGCGACGGACTGGTCTACTACGAACTGCTCGAGCCCCTCGGCCCGGACAAGACTCTGCTGAGCGAACTGGGTGGCCGGGTGATGCCGAACGGGTTGTGGCAGACGATGTCCGGAATGGAGGACGTCAAGGCGGTCATCGAGCGGCGGATCGTCTCGCCGCTCGAAAACCCGGACCTTGCAGACCAGTACGGCGTCCAGCCGCCGAAGGCGGTCATCCTCTTCGGCCCGCCCGGTACCGGAAAGACCAGCTTCGCCAAGGCCATCGCGTCCCGGCTGGACTGGCCGTTCGTGGAACTGTTCCCCTCCCGCCTGGCCGCGACGTCCGAGGGCGGCCTGGCGGCGTCGCTACGCGAGGTGTTCGCCGACCTCGCCGAACTCGACGAGGTCGTGGTGTTCATCGACGAGGTCGAGGAGATCGCCAGTGCCCGAACCGGACTCGCCACCAGCCCGGCACACGGCGTCACCAACGAACTCCTCAAGCTGATCCCGGCATTCCGGGAAGCGGAGCATCGGTTGATGGTGTGCGCGACCAACTCGGTCCATTCACTGGACTCCGCGTTCCTGCGTCCCGGCCGATTCGACTACGTCATCCCCGTCGGACCGCCCGACGCGCCCGCACGCCGCGCCGTGTGGCAGCGCTACCTGGGCGCGTCAGCTGTCCACGTGGACCTCGACCGACTGGTCGAGGCCAGCGAACTGTTCACCCCCGCCGACATCGAGTTCGCCTCCCGGAAGGGCTCGCAGGCCGCGTTCGAACGCGAGGTGTCCGAACGCTCGGGCCGGCCGGCGACCACCGAGGACTACCTCGCGGCGATCGCCGACACCCGACCGACACTGACCACCGAGATCCTCACCGAGTTCGAGGAGGACCGGGAACGATTCACGCGGCTGTGACCGCGCTCAGCGCAGGTCGACGCCCAGCAGCGCGTCGACCGCCGCCCCGAGTGCGGCCGGCGCGGACTCGTCCGGTCCACCGTGGTCGAGTGCCCGGCGGGCCCAACCGTCGATCGCATCGAGCGCCTTGGGCGTGTCCAGGTCGTCCGCGAGATGCTGCCGTACCCGGGCGATCGTGTCCTCCGCCGAGGGTGCGGACTCGACCACCGCGGCCTTGCGCCACAACTCCAGCCGGGCCTGCGCATCGGCGAGCACCTGGTCCGTCCACGCCCGGTCGGTCCGGTAGTGGCCTGACAGCAGGCCGAGCCGGATCGCGGCCGGATCGACACCCTCACCGCGCAGCTTCGAGACGAACACCAGGTTGCCGCGACTCTTCGACATCTTCTCGCCGTCGAGCCCGATCATGCCCGTGTGCACATAGTGGCGCGCGAAACGCTCCGTGCCCGTGGCGGATTCCGCGTGGGCCGCCGAGAACTCGTGGTGCGGGAAGATCAGGTCGCTGCCGCCGCCCTGAACGTCGAAACCGGACCCGATGCGGTTCAGCGCAATTGCGGCACACTCGATGTGCCAGCCCGGACGGCCGGGACCGAACGGCGACGGCCACGACGGCTCGCCCGGACGCTGCGCGCGCCACACGAGGGCGTCCAGCGGATCCTGCTTGCCCGGGCGGTCGGGGTCGCCGCCACGCTCGGCGAAGAAATGATCCATCGTGGCGCGGTCGTAGCCGGACTCGTAGCCGAACTGCGCGGTGGCGTCCGCCCGGAAGTACACGTCGGGGTACTCGGGGTCGTCGACGATGTACGCCGCACCGGATGCGACGAACTTCTCGACCAACTCCACGACCTCGTTGATCGATTCCACCGCGCCGATGTAGTCCCGCGGCGGGAGCACCCGCAGCGCCTCCATGTCCTCACGGAACAGCGCGGTCTCCCGCATGCCGAGCACGATCCAGTCCTCGCCGTCGCGTGCGGCTCGCTCGAACAGCGGGTCGTCGACGTCGGTGACGTTCTGGACGTAGTGCACGTCGTGACCGGCGTCCCGCCAGATCCGGTTCACCAGGTCGAACGTCAGATACGTCGCGGCGTGCCCGAGGTGGGTCGCGTCGTACGGCGTGATGCCGCACACGTACATCTTCGCCACCTGGCCGGGAGTGACCGGCCGGACTTGCCGGTCCGCGGTGTCGTAGAGCCGGAGGGCCGGCCCCTGACCGGGCACGGACGGGACAGCGGTATCGGACCAAGACTGCATGGGCACGAGCCTAGTGGACCGGTGTTTCCGTACTCGCAGCCGCCGCAGATCGCTGGAACGCTGTTGTAATGAATATATGCATGTCCTACGATGGGAGTGTGACCAGGACAAATCCCCGGCGCTACGACTCCCCGTTACGTCAGGAGATGGCCGGGCAAACCCGCGATGCCGTGCTCGCGGCGGCGACACGACTGTTCGTCCAGCGCGGGTGGTCCGGTACGTCGATGCGCGACGTGGCGGCCGAGGCGGGGTGCGCGATCGAGACTGTGTACAGCAGCGTCGGCAACAAACGCGCACTGCTGAAGGTCGCGCTCGACATCGCCGTGGTTGGTGACGACGATCCGGTGCCGCTGCTCGACCGCGCCGAGTTCCGCGCGATCGGCCAGGGCGGTCTCGCCGAGCGTGCCGCGGCGACCGGCCGATTCACGGCCTGGATCTTCCGACGGACCGCGCATCTCGACCGTGTTCTGGCTCATGGGGCGTCCAACGACGCCGAACTCGCCGAACTCCTCGCGAAGAACCACGCCGACCACCGTGACTCGGTGGCGGCCATGGCCACCGCGTTGGCTCGTAGACCTGTGACAGCGACCGAGATCGACGGGCTGACCGCGGTGCTGAGCAACGAGGTCTACCTCCGGCTCACGGAGGGGTCCGGATGGTCCGACCAGCAATACGAAACCTGGGTGGCCGAGACCGTCGTCCGGCTGCTCGACCTTCCTGAGGAGTAACCACCATGAACGCCGGAACAGACCTCGAAGGACCGGCTGACACCCGTGTCATGGGAATCGTGCACTCCGCTCTCCGGCGTGATCTGGCCCGAGCGCGGGACACGCTCACGAGCTGGCCTGCGCCCTTCGATGCGCAACGTATCGCGATCGCGGACCACCTCCTGTGGATGATGAAATTCCTCCATCACCACCACGAATCGGAGGACAACCACCTGTACCCGCTCGTCCGGCTGCGCAACCGGAACGCGTGCCCCCTGCTCGACGAGATGAACGCCGACCACCAGTCCATCGTCCCGGCGATGGAGCGCGTGGAGGAAGTGGCCGGCGCATACCGTGATTCGGCGGAGGCAAAGGATGCCACAGTTGCAGCGCTCGACCGGCTGAGCAAGCTGTTGCTGCCGCACCTCGAGCGTGAGGAGCGTCAGATGATGCCGATCGTGTCGGCGACGATCACCGAGGCCGAGTGGCGGAAGTGGGACGAGGAATTCAACATCAAGCCGCTCGGTCCGATCGAGTTGTTCGACGAGGGGTTGTTCATCGTGGACGACGCCGAGCCGGACGACCGGCGGGCCATCGTGCAGCTCGTGCCGGCGATCCCGCGCTGGCTGATGCTCCACGTGATGATCAAGCGCTACCGGCGGGCGGCGTTCCGACGGTGGCGGTCGGCGGAGTTCTCCCCCCTGAAGTCACCACTCGGCGGCCGCCACGAGGTGACGACCTCGGCGTCCCCGGAGGCGGTCTGGAACGTGCTCGCCGACGTGACCCGAGTCCGCGAGTGGAGTCACGAGTGCCACACCGCACGGTGGCTCGACGGGGCTTCGGCCGCATCGGTCGGCGCGCGGTTCCGGGGCAGCAGTAAGGCCGGATTCGTGCGATGGAGCCGAACGTGCACCGTCACCGAACTCGACGCTCCCCGCCAGATGGTGTGGGTGACAGACGGCGGAATCTACGGCGACAACACCGAATGGCGGTTCGTGCTCGAGCCGACGGATTCGGGAACCCGGATCGTGCAGTCCTATCGAATCCTCAACCTGCCGACCTGGTTCGACCGGACGATTTCGCTGACGGTGCCCGCCCACCACGATCGCAGGGACGCACTACAAGGTGACCTGGTTCGGCTGGCACGACTGGCCGATCGGGAGGACGCGTCGCGAATCGGCCCAAACTGACCGTCGGATACCGCTGGAACCGTCGGAACCCCTGGAACGACTAGAACGCGGGCCAGGGAATGGGCCGGGATCCGACGGGATGCGGCATCACCGGTGCCGCGACCAGCGCCCACGCACGGTCGCGGAGAGCATCGACCTCACGGGCCGTGATGTGCCGGGCGAGAACGGCCGGGAACTCCTCGCCCTCGAGCCGCTCCGCGAACCCGGCCACGTCGGCCATCAGGTCGTCCCCGATCGGCGAGCCCGCCCAGCCCCACAGCACCGTGCGGAGCTTGTTCTCCTCGTGCAGGCAGATGCCGTGGTCGACGCCGTACACCGACCCGTCGACCCCCTCGAGTGCATGCCCGCCCTTGCGGTCGGCGTTGTTGAGCAGGATGTCGAGGACCGCCATCCGCTGCAGCCGGGGATCGTCGGCGTGGATCAACGCCACCTCGGTGCCCTGGACGTCGAGGGCGCGCAGCACCTCGAAGAAGCCGGGCGGCACCTCCTCGGGAGGGCAGATGTCCACCAGATCGAGCTGCCCGCCCGACTCGGGGTGACGGTCCGGGGTCTCGACCCACTGCTGCACCATGCCGGGGCCGAACGGACCGTCGCGCAGGATCGTGCGGGGAATCACGCCCCAGCCCAGCTCCTCCGAGATCAGATACGACGCGACCTCGCGGCCCGCGAGGGTGCCGTCCGGGAAGTCCCACAGTGGGCGTTCGCCCCGGATCGGCTTGTACACGCAGCGCACCGACCGGCCGTTCGTGGACGCCTCACACACCAGCGTCGCGTTACTCGCGTGGACGATCCGACCGACCAGCGTCAGTTCACCGTCCGCGAGCAGTTCGCGGGCCGCGGGATCCGACGGGTCGATCGACACCGCAGTCAGAGCTCTTCTCCGAACTCGACGGACGAATCGAATCCCGCGATCCGCCGGTATCCGTTGGTGCGAATGCAGACGTGGCCGTCCGCGGTGAGCGGCTCGCCGCACAGCGGGCACGGGGCACGACCCGCCGCGACCACGCGCTCGGACCGCAACGCGAACTCGCGCGCCTGGATCGGGGTGAGGAACACCCGCACGGCGTCGGGGCCCTCCTCCGCATCATCGAGGACGACCGATTCGTCGAACTCCGTCTCGCTTACCGCGAGCAGTTCGACGACGACGGACTCCGCCTCGGCGTCCCATCCGAGGCCCATCGTGCCGACCCGGAACTCGACGTCCAGCGGTGTCAGCAGTGGGCTGAGGTCACCGAGTTCGCCCGCCTCGGGCGGCACTGCGGTGCCGAACCGCCGGTGGACCTCCTCGAGCAGGAGACCCATCCGATCGGCGAGCACCTGGACCTGCTGCTTCTCGAGCAGCACGCTCACCACCCGCGCGTCGTGCACGGCCTGGAGATAGAACGACCGGTCGCCGGGTTCGCCGACCGTCCCCGCAACAAATCGATCAGGGGTGCGAAAGACATGTATCGCGCGTGGCATTGCACCTCCTCGAATTCTGCGTACCGCTTCATTATCCGCCTACTGTCCCGGCGGCCGATCATTGCCGACCTCACCGCCGGGCACCGACTCCTGCGCGTCGTGTTTCCCGTCGCCGGCGCCGTTCAGGGCGGCGAGGTCGCTCCCGGTGTCGTTCATCCGCAGGACGAATGGTCGGGTCGCCGTGTACCGCACGACGCTGATCGACGCCGGCTCGGTCACGATGCGCTGGAATCCGTCGAGGTGGCTGCCCACCGCGTCGGCGAGCACCGACTTGATCACGTCGCCGTGGCTGCAGGCGATCCACACGACGTCCCTGCCGTGTTCCTCGGCCAGGCGCCGGTCGTGTTCCCGCACCGCGGCCACCGCACGGGCCTGGACCTGCGCCAACCCCTCACCGTCGGGAAAGACAGCGGCCGACGCGTGCTGCTGGACCACCCGCCACAGGGGTTCCTCGACCAGGTCATTCAGACTCCGGCCGGTCCACTGTCCGTAATCCACCTCGGCCAGTCGCTCGTCGGTCCGCGGCGTCAGCCCCCGGTCGATCGCGAGCGGGGCGACGGTCTGCTCGCACCGCAGCAGCGGCGACTGCACGATCTCCGCGATCGCGACACCCGACAGCCGGTCGATGAGCCCCTTGGCCTGCTCGACTCCGACGTCGTCGAGCGCGACGCCCAGCGAACGACCGGCGAGGGTGCGCGAGGTGTTCGCCGTCGAACGTCCGTGTCGGAGCAGGATCACCGTCATGGGCTACAGCCTAATGGCGTCCCGCTCCGAGACCGGTCACGTCGCCGAGACCACGCCGGTCGCGAGCAGCGCCAACACAGCGACACCGAGGATGATGCGGTACCCGACGAACCAGTACATCGAGTGATTCACGACGAAGCGGAGCAGCCAGGCGATCGAGGCGTAACCGATGGCGAACGCGATCAGCGTGGCCACCAACAGCTGCGGTCCGGACGCGATCAGTCCCTCACCGGCCGGTTCGAATGCGTCGGGGAGACTGAACAATCCGGAGGCGACCACCGCGGGGATCGCGAGCAGGAACGAGTAGCGGGCGGCGGCCTCGCGGGTGAGGCCGAGGAACAGGCCGGCGCTGATGGTGCCGCCCGAGCGGGAGACGCCGGGGATCAACGCGAGTGCCTGCGCGGAACCCATGATGATGCCGTCCCGGGCACGCAGGTCCTCGATCGGCCGGGTCTTGCGCCCGTAGTACTCGGCCGCCGCGATCACGAGCGCGAAGACGATCAGCATCGTCGCGATCAGCCACAAATTCCTTGCGCCGGTGCGGATCTGGTCCTTGAACAGGAAGCCGAGCACACCGACGGGAATGGTGCCGATGATGACGTACCAGCCCATGCGGTAGTCGAGGTCCCCGCGGTGCTCTGCATGGAACAGTCCGCGGAACCAGGCCGCCACGATGCGGCCGATGTCCCGGGCGAAGTACAACAGCACCGCGGCCTCGGTGCCGAGCTGTGTCACCGCGGTGAACGACGCACCGGCGTCGGTGCCGAAGAAGATCTCCGAGACGATCCGCAGATGGCCCGAAGACGAGATCGGCAGGAACTCCGTGAGCCCCTGCACCGCGCCGAGAACGATCGCCTGGAGCCAGGTCATGGCCTCCCCGATCACGCGAGGGACCCCGGGCCACTCGCGTCGAGTGAGGTACGGCGGATCAGGTTGCGGGCATCCGTATTACACGCGTGTGGTCCAAGTTTCACCGGACAGACGGTACCCGGCGTGGCTGTACTCGGCGCGCCGTGCGCGCTACTAGTGTTCTTCACCGGCGGGCGTTGTCCTGCCGGTGAAGTCAGCTGAAACATCCGGTGTCGAAACGTGGGCGGTTATGGAATACAGAGCGGTGGGAACGAGCGGTCTGCGCGTGTCGAGGCTCGGGCTGGGGACCCTGCACTGGGGTCGGGATACCGACGGGGACGAAGCTGCGGCACAGCTGTCCGCCTTCGTCGATGCCGGTGGCACCCTCGTCGACACCTCCCCCGCCTACGGCGACGGCAAGGCCCAGCGCCTGCTCGCGGAACTGCTCGACGACGTGGTGCCCCGCGAGTACCTGATCCTCGGCGGCAGCGCCGGAATCAATCCGTACGCGCACAACGGGCAGCGCGTGGACTGTTCCCGCCGCGGTCTGCTCGCGCAGCTGGATTCGACACTGCGCGAACTCGGCACCGACCACCTCGACATGTGGCAGGTGGCGACCTGGGATCCGCTGACCCCGGTGGACGAGGTCGCGTCGGCCCTCGACCAGGCGGTCAGCAGCGGCCGCGTCCGATACACGGGGGCCCGCGGCTACCTGGGCTGGCAGCTCGCGACCGCGGCGGGCTATCGCGGGCCGGGACGACTGGTCGCGACCCAGGCCGAGTACTCGCTCCTCGCCCGCGGTGTCGAGGAAGAGCTTCTTCCCGCCGCGGCGCACCACGGAATCGGCGTGTTCGCCGCGGTGCCGCTCGCGGGGGGCGTCCTCACCGGCAAGTACCGGGACGGGATCCCGGCCGATTCGCGCGGCGCGGACGAGCAGCATGCCGCGGAGGTTCGCAGCTACCTCACGGAGTCGTCGGTCCGGGTGGTCGACGCGGTCCTCACCGCGGCCGACGGTCTGGGCACGTCACCGCTCGCGGTGGCCCTCGCGTGGGCGCGGGACCGGCCCGGTGTCGCGAGCGCGGTCGTCGGCGCACGAGATCTTGCCCAGCTCACCGGCGTGCTGTCCGCCGAGGAGCTCGAATTGCCGGCGGCGATCGCGTCGGCGCTCGACGACGTCAGCGCCTGATCGGTCGAGCGTCCAACTTTCGATTGATTCAGGGTGATTAGTAACGACAACGATCCCGAGGATAGGCTAACCTCGTAGCCGTTGTGTCTGACGAATGTCATCGTGAAGGAGATCACATGGACGTGCTCGACCAGGGTACCGAGGCCGGCGAGCTCGGTTTCGCCGAGCGCATCAAGACCGAGACCGATGCGGCTCACCGCGCCACCGAGCAGTCCCGGTTCGTGGGCGATCTCCTTGCGGGCAAGCTCACAAAGGAGGGCTTCGCCGCCCTGCTGGCACAGACCTACCTGGTGTACGAGGTGCTCGAGCGCGCCGCCGACACTCACGTCGCCGACCCGATCGCGGCCCCGTTCATCGCTCCCGAGCTCGTCCGCCTCCCGGCCCTCGCGGCCGACCTCGAGTTCCTGCTCGGCCCGGCCTGGCGCGACCAGCTGGTCGCGACTCCCGCGACCGCGGCGTACGTCGCGCGCCTCGAAGAGGTCGCCTTCACCTCCCCGGCGGACTTCGTCGCGCACCACTACCTGCGCTACATGGGCGACCTGTCCGGCGGTCAGATCATCCGACGCATGCTCGAGCGCGCGTACGGCTACGAGGTCGACGGCCTGCGGTTCTACATCTTCGACCAGATCGCCAAGCCGAAGGTGTTCAAGGACGAGTACCGCGCCAAGCTCGATCAGGCACCGCTGTCCGCAGACGAGCAGGCACGCTTCATCAGCGAGGTCAACCTCGCCTACGGCCTCAACGGCGGCCTGTTCGCCGATCTCGAGGCCGATATCGATCGCTACCTTGTGAAATGAGATCTGCGCTCTCCCGGCTCCTCGTCGTGGCCGCCTCGGCCGCGACCGTAGTCTCACTCGCGGCCTGCACGTCCGTCGCGACCGACGAAACCGCGCAGCACGGCCAGACCACCGCGGTGGTCGCCGACGCCGATCCACGGCCGGTTGCGGACAGCCCGACCCCGCAGCTTCCGGTCACGGTGCGCAGTTTCGACGGTGTCGACGTCACGATCAACGATGCCAGCCGGATCGTCACCGCCGACCGATACGGCACCCTGACCGAAACGGTGTTCGCACTGGGTCTCGGTGACCGCGTCGTCGGTCGCGACACTGCATCCGGTTTCCCGGCCGCGAAGGACATCCCCAACATCACCCCCGGCGGACAGGCGATGAATGCCGAGGCGATCCTGAACCTTGCCCCGACCGTGGTGCTGACCGACACCAGCATCGGCCCCAAGTCGGTGCAGGAACAGCTCCGGGCCGCCGGGGTTCCGGTCGTCTACTTCGATCCCACCCGCACACTCGAGGGTGTGCCGGGGCAGATCACCGCGGTGGCCGCGGCGTTGGGCGTGCCCGCACAGGGAGAGCAGCTCGTCGCACGGACCGAGCAGGAGATCGCCGACGCGAAGGCGTCGGTGCCTGCCGGTTCCGAGGCGCTGAAGATCGCGTTCCTCTACATGCGTGGTCCCTCGATCACGATGCTCGGGGGGCCCGGTTCCGGTGCCGACTCGCTGATCGAGGCGCTCGGCGCCACAGACGCGGGCACCGCTTCGGGCCTGACCAGCGAGTTCGTCCCGATCACGAGTGAGGCCATGATCGCGGCGGCACCCGACGTCATGCTGATGATGAGCGGTGGCCTCCAATCCATCAGTGGAGTCGACGGCCTGGAGAAGGTTCCGGGTATCGCGCAGACTCCGGCCGGCCAGAACAAGCGGGTCGTGGACATGTCCGACACCATGCTGCTCAGCTTCGGCTCCAACACCGGCCAGGTGCTGGCGGCGCTGGCCGAGGCGATCTACCACCCCGACGCGGAATGAGTACCTCGGTAGCCAGCCGGCCCCGGGTGCAGCCCGGCACGGTCATCGTCGGGCTGGTAGTCCTGCTGGCCGTGCTGGCCCTCGCGTCGGCCTGCATCGGTCAGGTGCCGACCAGCCCGGCCGAGGTCCTGGGCAGCGTCCTGCACCGCATCGGGCTCGACATCGGACCGATGCCGTCGCATCCCAGCGGCGAGGTGACGCTGTGGCAGGTGCGGTTCCCGCGCGTGATCCTCGCGATCCTCGTCGGCGCGGCGCTCGGCTGCTCGGGAGCCCTCCTGCAGGGCGTGTTCTCCAACCCGCTCGCCGAGCCGGGCGTCATCGGCGTCTCGGCCGGCGCGGCGGTGGGTGCCAGTGCCGCGATCGTGCTGGGCGGCGCATTCACCGCCGGACCGGCCGTCGCGGGCTCCGCCTTCGTGGCGGGACTGATCACGACCACCCTCGTCTACCTACTCGCCCGTTCCGACGGCCGAACCGAGGTGGTCACCCTCGTGCTCACCGGTGTCGCGATCAACGCGTTCGCCGGAGGAGTCATCGCGTTCTTCACGTTCGTCGCGAGCCCCGCTGCCCGCGACCAGATCGTGTTCTGGCAGATGGGCAGCCTGAACGGCGCCAGCTGGAACGCCGTCGCGATCGTCGCTCCGATGGCGATCGCGGGCATCGCCGCGTCGATGCTGATCGCCCCGAAACTCGACCTGCTGGCCCTCGGCGAGAGCGCGGCGCGGCACCTCGGTGTCGACGTCGAGAAGCTGCGACTGATCGCGATCGTGATCGTCGCGGTGCTGGTGTCGTCGGGCGTCGCGTTCACCGGCATCATCCTGTTCGTCGGCCTCGTCGTACCGCATGTGATGCGCATGCTCGTAGGCCCCGGGCATCGACTACTACTACCCGCGAGCGTGCTCGGTGGCGCAGTGGTCCTGCTGGCCGCCGACCTCGGCTCCCGCACGCTCGTGGACAACGCCGACCTTCCGCTCGGCATGCTGACCTCGCTCGTGGGTGGACCGTTCTTCTTCTGGCTCCTGCGCCGCACCCGTTCCCGTCAGGGCGGGTGGGCGTGATGGGTTCGATGATCGACCGCACCCGAAGCCTGTTCGGCCGCGCCGCCGACGTCCCCGCGCGCACCGAACGCGGCGCCGTGACGATGCGGGCCACCGGGATCAGCGTCGAGCGAGGCGGACGCACCGTCCTCGACGGCGTCGATCTCACGGTCCGCTCGGGTGAGGTGCTCGCGCTGGTCGGCCCCAACGGCGCCGGCAAGTCCACGCTGCTGGCGGCGCTGTCGGGCGACCAGGCGGTCGCGGCGGGCACCGTCGAACTCGACGGCAAGCCGCTCGGCGACTGGACACCGTCGGACATGTCGCGCCGGCGCGCTGTGCTGCCGCAGCAGCACACCGTGGGGTTCTCGTTCACCGCCCGCCAGGTAGTCACGATGGGGCGCGCGCCGTGGCAGCGCACCGGGCGGGACGCCGACGACGACAAGGTCATCGACGAGTGCATGGACATCTGTGACGTCCGACACCTCGCGGACCGGCCGTTCAGCGTCCTCTCGGGCGGCGAGCGCGCGCGCGTCGCACTCGCCCGTGTGCTCGCGCAGGACACCGAGACCGCCCTCCTCGACGAGCCCACCGCGGCCCTCGACCTGGGTCACCAGGAGGCCGTGATGCGCATCGCCCGCGACCGGGCGGCCGACGGTGCCGCGGTCGTCGTCGTGCTCCACGACCTGGGACTGGCCGCGGCCTACGCCGACCGGATCTGCGTCCTCGAGAACGGCCGTGCGGCCGTCGACGGACCACCGGCCGAGGTGCTCACCGAGGAGTTGCTGTCCCGCGTCTACGGTCATCCGGTCGAGGTATTCAGGCACCCCAGGTCGGGCGCCACGCTGGTGCTCCCGCGCCGGGACGGCACACCGGCCGCCGGGAAGTGAGTGTCGTACGCCTCACGTCCGGGGTGACTCGGATTCCGGCCGGTCCGGTCGATCATGGATGCTAGAAGGCGAGCACACACGCACCACACGGCAGCACCGCTGCAGCATCCGAGGAGCACACCCATGCGAGTACCGGCACCGCGCATCACCGCTTGCACGATTGGGGCTGCCGCGTTGCTGTTGCTCACCGGGTGTTCGTCCGAGAAGAACGCCGACGACCTCAAGACCATCGAACCGGCCACCGCGGCAGTCTCCCCCGCCGGCGCCACCCCCACCGGTGCGGTGCAGAATCTCGGTCGGCCGATCGACGCGATCACGTTCGACCCCACGTCGAACACCACCGCGCTGCTGACCGACGGCAACAGCAAACTGTTCACCCTCAACGCCACACCGGACGGCGGCGGCACGCCCCGCGAGATCCCGATCGACGGTGTCGCCGCGCAGATGACGTCGGCCCCCGAGGGCCGACTCCTGCTGCCCATGAACGGCCGCGTGCAGATCGTCGATCTGAAGGCGGGGGGCGTGTCGTCGTCCGTCACCGTCGACGGCGACGCGCGCTCGGCGGTCTTCCTGCCCGACGGCAAGCTCGCGGTGGGCCTGGCCAACGGCCAGATCCAGATCGTCGACCCCACCGGATCGGTCAGCGAGACGATCTCGGGTCTGGCCTCCGTCGACGCGCTCGCGCTCACCAAGGGCGACCTCAGCGCACTGGATCGCCGCCAGACGTCGCTGACACAGATCGACCTCGACGACGCGGACCTGGGCTTGGCTCTGCGCGCCGGTGAGGGCGCCACCCAGTTGATCACCGACGAGCACGGGCGGATCCTGGTCACCGACACCGCCGGCAACGAACTGCTGGTGTTCACCACCGACCCGCTGATCATGCGCCAGCGTTACCCCGTCGCGAACGCCCCGTTCGGGATCGCCTACGACGAGCGGACCGATCTCGTGTGGGTCACGCTGACCGCCAGTAACAAGGTGGTCGGCTACGACATCTCGACCGGCATCCCCGTCGAGAAGGTCCGCTACGACACCGTCCGCCAGCCCAACTCCGTTGCGGTGGACACCGCCGCCGGCACTCTCGTCGTCGGGTCCGCGGTCGGCGACGGACTGCAGACGATCCCGCTCGCGGCGGGGTGATCCACGGTGACGTCCAGGTCGCAGCGGCGCCGCGGGATTCCCCGCGAATGGGAGACGGATTCCGAGGAGTTCGAGTACATTCCGCTGAGCCTGCCCCGCGACGTCACCCGGGTGAGCGCGTCGATGCGACTGGCACTGCAGGCCGAGTTCGGCGGCTGGGAGCTCTCACGCGTCCGCCTGTACACCGACGGCAGCCGTCGGATCGTGCTCCGCCGCCGCAAGACCACCCATCACATTCCGGCACCTGGAATCTAGGGAGATTCGTGTACCACCTGCTTCTGCGTCTGATGTTCCGGATCCCCCCGGAACGCATCCATCACCTCGCGTTCGCCGCGATGCGGCTCGTGACGCGCTTCGCTCCGATCCGTGCACTGGTCGCCAAGGTGCTCGTCGTCGACGATCCGGCACTGCGCACCAAGGCGTTCGGCGTCGACTTCCCGGCACCGGTCGGGCTTGCCGCCGGGTTCGACAAGGACGCGACCGGCGTCGACACGTGGGGACCGATGGGCTTCGGCTTCGCCGAGGTGGGCACCGTCACCGCGCAGGCCCAGCCCGGCAATCCCGCGCCGCGCCTGTTCCGTCTGTCCGACGATCGCGCACTGATCAATCGGATGGGCTTCAACAACCACGGCGCAGGCAACGCCGCGAACTACCTGCGGCACCGCCGCGGTGACGTACCGATCGGCGCGAACATCGGCAAGACCAAGATCGTCCCCGCGGAGGAGGCGGCCGGCGACTACACCGCCAGCGCGCGCCTACTGGGACCGCTCGCCGACTTCCTCGTCGTCAATGTCAGCTCCCCCAACACCCCCGGGCTGCGCGACCTGCAGGCCGTCGAATCGCTGCGCCCGCTGCTGCAGGCGGTGCTCGACACCGTGCACATCCCGGTGCTCGTGAAGATCGCACCCGACCTGTCCGACGAGGACGTCGACGCCGTCGCCGATCTCGCCGTCGAACTGGGCCTGGCGGGCATCGTCGCGACCAACACCACGATTTCCCGCACGGGCCTGCGCACCCCGCAGTCGCGGATCGAGGAGATCGGCGCGGGCGGCCTGTCCGGCGCCCCCGTCGCGCGGCGTTCACTCGAGGTGCTGCGCCGTCTGCACGCGCGGGTCGGCGACAAGCTGGTGCTGATCTCGGTGGGCGGCATCGAGACCGTCGATCAGGCTTGGGAACGGATCCTCGCGGGGGCGACCCTGGTCCAGGGCTACACCGGCTTCATCTACGGCGGGCCGTTCTACGCCCACAAGCTGCACAAGGGACTGGCCCGGAAGGTCCGTGAGGCCGGGTTCCAGTCGATCCGCGACGCGGTGGGTGCCGGCGCGCGCACGTAATACCCGGATTCCACGAGCAGGGCCCGTCACCGATCGCGGTGACGGGCCTTGCTGTGTGCCGGCCTACTTCTGCTCGTACGTACCGGTGATGATCGCCCTCGCGATCGCGTGCGAGAACAGGTTGAAGCCGAGGAATGCCGGTGTCGAGGCGGGCGTGACGTCGAGGTGGTCGACGTCCACCGCATGGACCGCGAACATGTAGCGGTGCGGCCCGTGCCCCTGCGGCGGCGCCGCGCCGAGGAACCGGGCGAGGCCGCCGTCGTTCTGGAGCGTCACGGCGCCCTCGGGCAGCCCGGAACCGGTCTCGTCGCCCGCATCGGCGCGCAGCGACGTGGTGGTGACGGGAATGTTCGCGACCGCCCAGTGCCAGAAGCCCGACGCCGTCGGCGCGTCGGGGTCGAACATCGTGATCGCGAAGCTCTTGGTCTCGGGCGGGAACCCGGACCACGACAGCTGCGGCGAGATGTCGTGTCCACCGGCCCCGAAGATCCCGCTGACCTGATCGTTCTTCAGCGGGGCGCCGTCGGTGACGTCGTCGGACGTCAGCGTGAAGGACGGCAGGTCGGGCAGTCCGTCGTACGGATCGTGTGCCATGTGAATCCTCTCCCAGATCTCGGGTACAGCGGGTCAGCTGTGTAGCAGGAAGTGTTCCATCACTCGGGTGCCGAAGTGCAACGCGTCCACCGGCACCCGCTCGTCGACGCCGTGGAACAGCGCCGCGAAGTCCAACTCCGGCGGCAGCCGCAGCGGCGCGAAGCCGAAGCAGCGAATCCCCAGGCGCGCGAACGCTTTTGCGTCGGTGCCCGCCGACAACATGTACGGCACCGTGCGGCCGTTCGGATCGTGCGCGAGCACGGCGTCGTTCATCGCGTCCACCAGGTGGCCGTCGAACGTCGTCTCGTACGAATCGAGCTTGGTGATCCACTCGCGCGTGACGTTCGGCCCGATCAGCTCGTCCACCTCACGCTCGAACGCGGCCTGCCGGCCGGGCAGGACGCGGCAGTCGAACACGGCCTCCGCGGTCTGCGGGATCACATTGGCCTTGTAGCCGGCCTTGAGCATCGTCGGGTTCGCGGTGTCGCGCAGCGTCGCGCCGATGATCCGGGCGATGCTGCCGAGTTTCGCCAGGGTGCCGTCGATGTCGGGCGAGTTCGGGTCGAAGTCGACGCCGGTCTCCTCGGAGAGGACGGTGAGGAACTCCGCGACCGAATCGGACATCACGAGGGGGAAGGTGTGGTTGCCGAGCCGGGAGACCGCGTCGGCGAGGATCGTCACCGCGTTGTCCTCGTGCAGGAACGATCCGTGGCCTGCGGTGGCCTTGGCAGTGAGCCGCATCCAGCCGAGCCCCTTCTCGGCCGTCTCCACGAGATACAGGCGGCGTTCCGTGCCGTCCGCGCGCGGGATGGTCAGCGAGAAGCCGCCCACCTCCCCGACCGCCTCCGTGACGCCCTCGAAGAGATCGGGCCGGTGATCGACCAGCCACTGGCAGCCCCACTTGCCGCCGGCCTCCTCGTCCGCGACGAACGCGAACAGGATGTCCCGCGGCGGCACGGTGTCCTCGGCCTTGAACTGGCGGGCCAACGCCAGCATCATCCCGCACATGTCCTTCATGTCGACCGCGCCACGGCCCCACACGTAGCCGTCCTCGACGGCCCCCGAGAACGGGTGCACGCTCCAGTCCGCGGGCTCGGCGGGCACGACGTCGAGGTGGCCGTGCATCATCAGCGTTCCGCGCCCGGGATCCGCACCGCGCAGCCGCGCGAAGACATTGCCCCGCCCGGGGGCACCGGATTCGACGTACTCGGTCTCGTACCCGACCTCCTCGAGCTTGGACTGCACCCACAGGGCGCAGTCCCGCTCGCCCTTGGTGGTCTCGAGTTCGCCGGTGTTGGAGGTGTCGAACCGGATCAGCGCGCTGACGAGGTCGACGACCTCCGATTCGGCGCGACTCACGGGCTGTGGTGAGGACACTGCTTCTTCATGTGATGGCACCTCACTTTCCTACCACCGTCGCAGCGACCGCACGTGCAACCATCGATGCCCGCTTTTGGTCCAAAACCCCCCTCTGACCAGGCGATTTTGGACCTGGCGAAAGATCGGATAATCTTTCCAGGCACCCGGAGAACGGGGCAAAGAGAAAAACAACTGAACAGCTTGCAACAACGAGTCCGAGTGGCGGAATGGCAGACGCGCTAGCTTGAGGTGCTAGTGTCCTATTAACGGACGTGGGGGTTCAAGTCCCCCCTCGGACACTCTGAGTTGAGACAGACGAGAAGATCCCCGGTACCTGGTTTTCCAGGAGCCGGGGATCTTCTCGTTTCTGTGTACTCCTCGGAGCCACTCTCGTTCGGAGCCACCGTCTTTCGATTTCTCCGTACATGTTCCCGCGAACTCGTCTCAGTGGCGCATCGCCCCCATCCGCATGCTCGCCCGATCGGCCGTCGCCAGTTCCCGCACCGCGAGGTCCTTCGCACACACCAGCAGCGATCCGAGCGCGCTCGTCCGCGGGAAGGTCAGCTCGGTGTGATTGACGTTGTCGTGGTCGTCGGCGCCGTCATAGACCACTGTCGAGCCACGGGCCAGCCACCGCTTGACGTCCACCACGGTGGGCAGATGCCCCATCGTGCGCAGGTAGAACGACTGCAGCAGCGCCACGACGCCCAGCACGACCGGTGTCGCCTGACTGGCCCCGTACTGGATCGACTCACCGGTGTCGTTGAGGATGCCCGACGAGGTGATCGGCGATCCCGGTGCGAAGGTGTCGGTCGCACACGGGCCACCGACGGTCCGGTGCAGTCGCTGCGTGAACGGCGTGAGGCGGTCGGAGTCCGACGCGAACGCCTTGGCGCCGTCGCGGTAGCGGAAGCTGCCCTCGTCGGCGTCGTACACCGCACCGACGCTGATCGTCTGACGGAACACCGCCGGATAGCACATTCCCTGCATGCCGCCGTGTGCGTAGTAGTCGTTGCCGGCCGCCACGCAGCAGCACACGCCCTCGTCGGTGAGTTCCTGCAGCAGCGCCCCGATCGCGTCGCCGGGCATGTCGGTGTCCGTCGTGCGGTTGTCGGACGCACCGGTCGCCAGGCACAGCGCCGAGATCCCGAGCGACGCGCGCCGGTCGAGGACCCAGTCCAGTGCGTCGCGGATGTCGGCGAAGCGACCCGTGCCGTCGTTGGCGAGGACCTTGACCGGCACCACCCGCGCGTTCGGTGCGATTCCGGTGTGGATCCGTCCCGCACAGGCGATGCCCGCGACGGAAGTGCCGTGTCCGTTCCCGTCCGTGATCTCGGCGGGATCCCCGCCGTAGTCGGAGGTGAAGTTGCGGCCCGGAACCACTCGTCCCGCGAAATCGACGTGCGTGGAACGCAATCCGGTGTCGAGCACCGCGACGGTGACGCCGGAGCCCGACACGTTGAAGTCGCGTCGCGCCTCGGGTGCGCGTACCAGCAGATCCACCTCGGTAAGTTCCGGAAGAAATGGGCCTTCCTTCTGCAGTGGCGACTCGACCGGCACCACCGATTCCGCGTGCAACATCTCGAATGTGCCGACGGCGGAGGCCGTCGACGCGCCCGATCGGTCCGATCCGGGTTGGCCGGACCCGTTCGACTTGCTCATTGTCCTCACCCTCCTCGAGTGTCATCTCTCGAGCGGGGGACTGCCCCGGGGGCACTCCCCCTGGTACTTCACATGCTCCTCTGACGAGGGCACGGTGTCACCAGCACAGCGGCCGGAAGAGCCCGATCGAGTACTCGGTAGACTGATCTGTCGACCACCCGCACGGGATCACGCACACGCGCACGAGATCAGGACTGAGTTACCTACCGATGGCACAACCGATGACGGGTATCGATCCCGCCGATTTGGACATCTGCATGCGGGTGCTGTCGGAGGCATCCGCACTCGACGCGGACCACCCCGACTCGGTCGCGCTCCAGCGCGCGGTCGGCAACCTGTTCAAGAAACTCAAGCGCCGCCGTCGCGTCGAGACGCGGGACGCGGTGTCCGAGGCCGATCGGGCCGTCGTCGCGGCCACCGCCACGGGCTCACCCGACAGGATCGACGACGAGACCGCGGGGATTGCGCTCACCTCCAGCGCCGCCGGCGCGACCGCCGGGACCCTCATCCGCCCGCGGCCGTGCTACATCTGCAAGCAGCGGTACACACAGGTGGATGCGTTCTACCACCAGTTGTGTCCGGAGTGCGCGGCCCGCAGTCACGCCAAGCGTGACGCCCGCACCGATCTCACGGGGCGCCGCGCCCTGTTGACCGGCGGACGCGCCAAGATCGGCATGTACATCGCGCTGCGGTTGCTGCGCGACGGCGCCCACCTGACCATCACGACGCGATTCCCGAACGACGCCATCCGCCGCTTCAAGGCGATGGAGGACAGCGCCGACTGGATCCACCGGTTGCGGGTCGTCGGCATCGACCTGCGCGATCCCGCCCAGGTGGTCGCGCTCGCCGATTCCGTTGCCGCACAGGGTCCGCTGGACATCCTGATCAACAATGCCGCGCAGACGGTCCGCCGCTCCCCCGGCGCCTACAGCGCGCTCGCCGAGGCCGAGTCCGGCGCGCTGCCTGCGGGCGAACTGCCCGACGTCGTGACGTTCGGCAAGACCAGCGAGGCACACCCGGCGGCCCTGGCCGGATCGCTGTCGACGGCGACGCTCGCCTCGGCCGCGAACCTGTCGGCCGCGGAGGTCAGCTCGCTCGCGCTGGTCGCCGGTTCGGCGACACCCGCCCGCATCGAGCGCGGCGTCGCGATCGACGCGGGCGGCCTGCTGCCCGATATCGCGCACACCAACAGCTGGGTGCAGACGGTCGAGGAGGTCGACCCGATCGAGCTTCTCGAGGTGCAGTTGTGCAACTCGGTCGCCCCGTTCATCCTCGTCTCGCGGCTGCGGCCGTCGATGGCGGCGGCGGCGGCGCGGCGCAAGTACGTGGTGAACGTCTCCGCGATGGAGGGCCAGTTCAGCCGCGCATACAAGGGTCCGGGCCACCCGCACACCAACATGGCGAAGGCCGCGCTGAACATGCTCACCCGCACCAGCGCCAAGGAGATGCTCGAGGACGGCATCCTCATGACGGCGGTCGACACCGGCTGGATCACCGACGAGCGCCCGCACTACACGAAACTGCGACTGGCCGACGAGGGCTTCCACGCCCCGCTCGACCTGGTGGACGGCGCGGCGCGTGTGTACGACCCGATCGTGCAGGGTGAGGCGGGCGTCGACCTGTACGGGTGCTTCCTCAAGGACTATCAGACCTCGCCCTGGTAGCCACTCACTCCCACGCACGACCCCGAAACTCGGGCCGACGGGCGCACGTCACACCTGAATCGCGACGTGTGCCACACGGTGCTTCGACGGCCGAGCGGCGATACTGGACGGGCACTGTTTCACTCGTCTGGGAGGCTCCATGGCCATTGCCGTTGCATACAGCGATACTCCGGAGGGGCGCGTTGCGATGGTGTACGCCGCACGCGAGGCCATGCAGCGTCGCGAGCAGCTCCTGGTGTTGCACATCCTCGACGACGCCGCAGGAGACGGTGACGTCGAGGCAA
Organism: Rhodococcus sp. AG1013; assembly: GCF_003350365.1. NCBI lineage: Bacteria > Bacillati > Actinomycetota > Actinomycetes > Mycobacteriales > Nocardiaceae > Rhodococcus > Rhodococcus sp. AG1013. Next base: position 34,489 of record NZ_QQAT01000017.1, on the reverse strand, counting down.
TGCGTGCGTCGGTGCAGACCGTTCTCGACAACGGCGGGGTGGGGGGATCTCCGTGGGAGTTGCGGACGGGCGAGCACAGCGGCGACCGTGTCGGCGCTCTCGTCGACCTGGTCTCCGACAGCGGCGCAGGATTGTTCGTCGCGGGCAGCAAACGGATGTCGCCGATCGGCAAGTTCCTTCTAGAACGGTCGCTGCAGCGCCTACTGCTGGAGGTCGACGTGCCGATCCTCGTCGTCAAGGAACCCCAATAGCACCCAATAGCACCGCAGTAGCACCGCAGGCAGCTCGACCCGCAGTAGCCTGAAAACCGAGTGGTCCCGTCCCGACGTCGGGAGGTGTCGCGGTGCTGTATCGATTGTTGGCCGATGCCACGGTGGTGGTCCACCTGGCATTCCTCGGCTATGTCGTGGCCGGCGGCTTCCTCGCGTGGCGGTGGCGCCGCACGATCTGGCTGCACGTCGCCGCGGTCGCCTGGGGTTTCAGCACGGTCCTGGCCGGCCTGGAATGTCCGCTCACGAACCTCGAGAACTGGGCCCGGCAGCGGGCCGGTGACCAGCAGTTGCCGTCCACTGGGTTCATTTCCCACTATCTGACCGGTGTCGTGTATCCCGAGAATGCCGTGGGATTGGTCCGCGGCCTGGTCGCGGCGTTCGTGATCGCGTCGTGGATCGGGTACGTCGTCCTGCGGCGTCATCGCTCGGGGTGGTGGCACGCGCCGGTGTGATGTACGCCGCACAAATCATTACCCACGAGTAGGGTCGTCGGCATGACAGCTGCCCCGCGCACCCGCGATCTCGACGTCGTCGTCTACGGAGCCACCGGCTTCGTCGGCAGGCTGGTGGCCGAGTACCTGAGCGAACATGCGCCCGCCCGCACCCGCATCGGGCTGGCCGGCCGCGCGATCGACCGGCTCGAACGGGTTCGCCGCCAGCTGGGACCGGCCGCTGCCGAGTGGCCCCTGCTGCTGGCCGATGCCGGTGACGACGCTTCTCTCCGCGCCCTCGCCGCCGCCACGCACGTCGTCGCGACGACGGTCGGCCCGTACGCCAAGTACGGTCTGCCGCTCGTCCGGGCCTGCGCGGAGGCCGGCACCGACTATGCCGACCTCAGCGGCGAGACCCTCTTCGCGCGCGACAGCATCGACCTGTACCACGACACCGCCCGCGCGAGCGGCGCGCGGATCGTCCACTCGTGCGGCTTCGACTCGATTCCCTCGGACCTGGGCGTCCACGTCCTGCATCGTCAGGTGGAGGCCGACGGCGCCGGAGAGTTGACCGACACGACGCTGGTCGTGACCTCGATGAGCGGGGGTGCCAGCGGCGGCACGATCGACTCGGTCCGCACCCAACTCGACGTCGTCAAACGCGACGCCACCTTGCGGCGCATCGCCGCGGCGCCGTATTCGCTGAGCCCGGACCGCGCGGCCGAACCGGACCTCGGTCGCCAGTCCGACATGGCGGTCGTCCGCGGGTCGGACATCGCGCCCGGGCTGGAGGGCTGGAAGGCACCGTTCTTCATGGCGTCGGCCAACACCCGCGTCGTGCGCCGCAGCAACGCCCTCGCCGATTACGCGTACGGCAAGCAGTTCCGCTACCGCGAGGTGATGAACGTCGGGTCGTCGTTCGCGTCACGGGCGATCGCGGGCGCAGTGGCGGTCGGCATGGGCGCGGCCGTGGCCGGGCTACTGTTTCCGCCGACCCGGTGGCTGCTGGATCGGGTACTGCCGAAGCCCGGCGAGGGGCCGAGCGAGAAGGCCCGGCGCAACGGCCACTTCACGATCGATCTGTACGGCGACACGACGACGGGCGCTCGTTACACGGCCCGTGTCGCCGCCGAGGGCGATCCCGGGTACGCGGCGACGGCGGTGATGTTCGGCGAATCAGCCCTGGCGCTGGCGTTGCAGCGCGACGACCTCCCGGACAGGTCCGGTGTGTTGACGCCGGCGACGGCGCTGGGCGACGTGCTGGTGACGCGACTGCGGGACGCCGGATTGGTCATTCGGGCGCAGCGCGCCTGAGGCTCAGGGGCCGCTCGGCGCCTGAGCCGCGGCCGCACGGCCCGTGAGGTCCGACAGGGCCAGCCGGTGTCGCGGCGGCCTGTCGAGCACCATGGTCCTGGTCACCGTCTGATCCGCCGCCACGTGCAGCAACTCGCCCGGACACAGCGACTCCCAGTCCGGATCCTCGTCCATCTGCTCGGTGGCGACCACCACCGCGGGCAGCGACGCGAGGGCCCCGGACCGGGCGCGGACGGTGCCGGCCGTGCTGGCCTGTTCGAGGTGTCGGCGCCCGCTGGACCCGCCGGGTCGGCGCCGCAGGACCAGCAGGTCGTGCGCATCCGGGTACCGGAACGCCCACAACTCGTCCGCAGTCGCGAGCACGAAGTTCAGCGCGAGCATCCGGAGGTTGTCGGCGATCCACCCGGTCGCCGCCGCGATGCCGGCCGCGACGTCACCGCCGTTCTCGTCGATGCGCCGGGTGATCAGCGCGAAGAACCGCTCCGAGTCGGTCTCGCCCCTGACGAGATCGCGGTAGTCACCGAGTTCGGCCTCGAGCTCGGTCAGGTCCTCGATCACCCCGTTGTGCGCGAACAGTCGTCCCTGCTGCTCGAACGGGTGCGTGTTGACGGCGTCGTTCTCTCCGGTCGTGGCGTACCGCACGTGCGCGACGAACGTCTCCGACTCGCGCTCCCTCGCCTCGCGCGCGAACTGCCGGTCCCGGTACGCCGCGAGGGGTTGCTTCTCGACGCGAGGCAAACCGTCCGCGGTGAACGTGCCGAGGCCGGTACCGTCCGGCATGCGCCTGCTCTGCTCCGCGAGGCTGTCCTCGGCGTCGAGCAGCCAGAAGGTGGCGATGACGCGGTGTGGGGCCGCGGACAGTCCGAACAGTCGACACATGGCCGTCGTCCTCCTCGTCTCGAGGCCGGGTTTCGACCAGTATGAACGGGCACACCCGCGCGGCGTGCCCGTTCTCCCCCATCAGAACTCCATACCGGCGTCCGCCCCCATCTGCATCGTGGTGTTCGCCCCGTCGAGGGCCTCGCGAATGATGTCCGCGTGGCCCGAATGGTGGGCGGTCTCGCGCAGGATGTGCAGCAGCACGCGGCGGGCACTCCACCACTGACGTTCCGGCGCCCACGGAGCGGTGGGCAACGGCACCTGCAGATCGAGGTCGTCGAGCGACGCAACCACCCGCTCGGTCTCCTCCACCGCCGCCCGGTACTCGGCGAGCAACCCGGAGATCGACTCGCCCTCGGCCATGAAATATGTCTCCATCGCGACCTCCATGTCGAACTCCGCGGTCTCGTCCCGTTCGACGATGTTCCGGACCCAGTTCCGCTCCATCCGCGAGACGTGCTTGATCAGGCCCCCGAGCGTCAGATCGCTGACAGTGCTGCGCGCCCGGGCCTGTTCGTCGTCGATGCCGCGGACGGTGATGAGCAGACTGTTGCGCTGGTCCGCAAGCATCGCGAGGATGTCGGCCTTCTCGCCGGCGGTGGGGGTCGTGGAGTTCCCGGTCATGTCTGTCGCCCTTCGGTCGTGTCGGTGAAGCTCGATGAGAACCACGCTACGAGCAATTACGGACAACTACGGTCCGCAATCTTGGGACGCGGCTCAGGAGTCGCCGCTGCCGAGAGACGGCGCCGCGGGTCGCAGCGCCGACGCTCGGCACGGACCGTACGCTCGCGACAGTGACCACCCACTCGGACGAGTATCTGTCCGCACGGCTGCCCGCGCTCGACCTCCCGGACGCCGGGAGGCCGCTCGGGCCGCCCAACTTCCCGGACCGGACACGGTCGTGAGCCACGGCGGAATCACCACGGCACGACCGGTCCTTGCCGGGTTCGACGACTACCCGTTCCCGGCGAGAACGTGGGGTGCCGACGAACCGCGCTGGTGATCGCGGTCCGCCGCCTGCACGCCGAGCGCGATCAGCACCTGCGCGGCGATGTAGGTGAACATCACCCAGAACCCCTCGACCGGCGGAGAAAACCAGTCCGCGAACGCGCCCAGCGCGATCATGCCGTCGGACACCAGGAACAGTGCGCCGCCGACCGCGACCAAACGGTTCACCCCCGCAGCGAGGATGGCCATCGCACCGAGCGCGGAACCGTAGAGCAGGGCCGGCACCAGCAGCGGGCCGGCGCCGGGCGCGCACGCCAGGACCAGGAACCCGCCCGCGACGAGGTACCCGACGGTCGACCAGCGGCGACGACCCCACACCTCCACGCGCCCGTACGGCGCGAACGCCGCGATGTAGGCCACCTGTGCCAGCAGGAAGAATCCGACCATCAGCAGGAACGAGAGGTCGCCGTCGGCGAGATCGGGAGCGGTGTCGCCCAGCCACGAGAAGCCCAGTGCGACGAGGGTCAGCACGACCAGTCGACTGCGTCCGGGGGCGGCAGACCCGCCCGTCCCGAGCCACAACGCTCCCGCCAGCACCGGCATCAGGAACCACTGGGTGACGTCTGCGACCCGCTCCCGGTCGACCAATTGCGCCGACAGGTGCACGATCGCCAGCAACCCGAATACCACCCACACGAACCGCACCGCACGCTGCCGAGGAATCACGCCGTCATGCTAGGCGGCCGCTTCCGGCCGGACACGAGTTTGTCTCGCATCCAACCGGATTCCGCGAGAATGGGGACGTGACCATACACAGCTACGTCCTCGACGTGACCTGGACAGGCGATCATGTGGTCGCCCCCGAGAATTGCTTCATCGCCCGATCCGTCAATTTCCCGGTCCATCACCGGGAAACCGTCACGGCCGGTTCGCGATGACCCCGCCGACCCGACTGATCGTCGACGTCGACACCGGGATCGACGACTCGGTCGCGCTGCTCTATCTGCTGGCACGGGAGGACGCCGACATCGTCGCGGTCCTGTCGACCGCCGGCAATGTCCCGACCGCGCAGGTCGCGGCCAACAACCTGGCGTGGCTGGACCTGTGCGGGCGCCCCGACATCGAGGTCGCGGTCGGCGCCGACGGCCCCCTGAAGATCCCGCTGCGCACCACCGAGGACACCCACGGCCCGCAGGGCATCGGGTACGCGGTCCTGCCGCCGTCCACTCGGGCCCTGTCCGAGCGTTCCGCCGCGCAGGCGTGGATCGAACTCACCCGCGAGAATCCCGGCGAACTGGTCGCGCTCGTGACCGGTCCCCTCACCAATCTGGCGCTCGCGATCCGCGCCGATCCCGAACTCCCCCAGCGGCTCCGGCGGCTGGTCGTGATGGGTGGGGCCTTCCAGCACCCGGGCAACACCACGCCGGTCGCGGAGTGGAACATCTCGGTCGACCCCGAGGCGGCCGCCGAGGTCTTCGCGGCGTTCTCGTCGGTGCCCGAGGACCGTGCCCCGATCGTCTGCGGCCTCGACGTCACCGAGCGGATCGAGCTACGCCCCGACCATCTGCGTCGGCTGGCCGAGCTCGCCGACAGCACACCGGTCGAGCTCATCGGCTCCGACGACGCCCCGGACGCCCGGTCCACGACGTCGAATCCGATCGTGCGACACCTGTCTGACGCGGTGCGCTTCTACTTCCAGTTCCACCGCGACCACGGACAGGGTTTCATCGCGCACATGCACGATCCGTTCGCCGCCGCCGTCGCGCTCGATCCCACGATCGCCCGCTATCGCGCCGCCACGGTGGACGTGGAAACCGAGGGGCGGATCACCCGCGGGCAGACCGTCGCCGACTGGCACGGATTGTGGGGAAGGTCTCCCAACGCGGCGATCACCTGGGAAACCGACGCGGACGCATTTCTCGACGACCTGATCCTCCGTCTCGCCGCCTTCGCACGCACCGTGACACCCCCGGGGAACCGAACCGACCGGTAGCTCGACACTGGTACGGTTTCGTCGATCTGGAAGAGCGTCCAGTCCGCACAGCGACCGTGCGCTCGACCGGATCGTCAAGTCGGGAAAAGGCGGTTCACGTGGTAAGACAGGCACGCGCTGTGGCAACACGGCAACAGATCATCACCGGAGCGGCTCGAATGTTCGAGCAGTCAGGATTCGAAGGAGCGAGCCTCGGCGACATCGTCGACGGGGCGGGAACCACCAAGGGTGCGCTCTACTTCCACTTCCGGTCCAAGGACGAACTCGCGAGGGTCGTCATAGAGGAGCACCATCGAACGTCGATCGACACGGTCGATGCGATCGCAAACACCGGTGCGGGCTCACTGCGACAACTCGTGATGCTGTGTCACGAGATGGCCCGGCAGATAGTGCACGATCCGATCGTCCGCGCGGGCACGCGGCTGACACTCGAGTTCAGCGGAACTGCGGACGCCCCGGCCCAGCCATACATCGATTGGATCGCGAGCGCGCAGAAACTCATCGAGTCGGGCATCGCCCGGGGTGAGATCCGCGGGACCGTCGATCCTCCCACGCTGGCCCGCTTCATGATCGGGTCGTTCACCGGCGTCCAACTCGTATCCCAGGTCCTGGCACGCCGCAGAGACATCGAGCAACGCGTCGACGAGATGTGGGGATACCTGCTGCCGAGCATCGCGACCACCCAGGACGCGGCCGAACTCGCCGGGGTCCGCGTCGCGCGGTGGACACCCCCGGCCGAAGCAGTCACGGCGACAGCGGATCCGTCCGTCGACGTCTGAATCAATTCACACACCGCCCGGGCCCCGCATCGTGATCGGCGATGCGGGGCCCGTGCGGATCACACGTATCGGTGCAACACTCCGGGACATGGAACAACACATCCACTTCGTCACCCTCGCGACGCCCGACCTCGACGCGGCGCGCGCGTTCTACTGCGGCGGACTCGGGTGGGAACCGCTGTTGGACGTGCCTGGGGAGATCATCTTCTTCCAGACCGCGCCGGGGATGGTCCTGGGACTGTTCGACGCGGAGAAGTTCCGTGAGGACATCGGCCGGCCCGGTACCCACGTCGCCACATCGGGGATCACGTTCTCGCACAACGTCGCCGGCCCGGAAGCGGTCGATGCACTGGTCGCCGCGGCGGTCCGCGCGGGAGCATCGTTGATCAAACACCCACAGCGCGCGGCGTTCGGCGGCTATCACGGACACTTCGCCGACCCCAACGGCGTGATCTGGGAGATCTGCCACAACCCTGGCTGGAGTATCGATTCCGAGGGACGGGTACGGCTGACCACCGACATGTGAGACGGAAGCGACGAGGGCTCCACACCGTCGGACGGTGTGGAGCCCTCGTCGTGGTTCCGACTGCGGGACAGCGTTACTCGGCGCCGTCGAATGCCTCGAGGATCCGGTGCGCAGCGAGAGCCGCGGTGAGCGACCCCTCACGAACCTGGTCCTCGACGTCGCCACGAATCTTCTTCACCCGCGCGTTCGAGTCGAGTCGGCGCAACAACTGGTCGTGCACCATCGACCACGTCCAGTCCACCTGCTGCTGATGCCGCTTACGTTCGAGTTCACCGGCATCGCCGAGCACCTGGCGGTGCCGGAGCACCTCGTCCCAGAACTTGTCGACGCCGATGTTCTCGAGCGCACTCATCGTCAGCACCGGCGGCTTCCACAACGCGTCGTGCGGATAGATCAACCGGAGTGCACCGGCCAGTTCGCGAGCCGCGACCCGCGCCTCGGTCTCGTGCTTGCCGTCGGCCTTGTTGACGGTGACGATGTCGGCGAGCTCGAGGACACCCTTCTTGATGCCCTGCAACTGGTCACCGGTCCGGGCGAGGGTGAGGAACGTGAACGTGTCGACCATGTTCGCGACCGTCACCTCCGACTGCCCGACACCGACCGTCTCGACGAGAATCACGTCGTAGCCGGCCGCCTCGAGCAGAACCATCGTCTCGCGGGTCGCCTTCGCGACACCGCCGAGGGTGCCCGATGTCGGGGACGGCCGGATGAACGCGTTCGGTTCCACCGACAGGTTCTGCATCCGGGTCTTGTCGCCGAGGATCGAGCCGCCGGTGCGCGTCGAGGACGGGTCGACCGCGAGGACGGCGACCTTGTGCCCCAACGAGATCAGGTGCATCCCGAGCGCTTCGATGGTCGTCGACTTGCCGACACCGGGAACACCCGTGATGCCTACCCGGATCGCGCTTCCGGCGTGCGGGAGCAGGCCCAGCAGCAACTGCTGCGCCTGCTCCCGGTGATCGGCCCGGGTGGACTCGACGAGGGTGATGGCCTTGGACACATCACTTCGCCGGCCCTCCAGGACCGCGTCACCGAGCGCAGCCAGATCGAGCGGCGGACGGCTAGTCGGCGGCAATCGGATCGTGTCCCAACTGCTCCGACAACTTCTGCAACAGACCGATGGCCGCATCCGCCAGGACCGTGCCGGGCGGGAAGATCGCCGCGGCACCGGCCTGGTACAGCTCCTCGAAGTCGCCCGGCGGGATGACGCCGCCGACGACGACCATGATGTCGGGGCGACCCACCGCAGCGAGGGCCTCCCGCAGCGCCGGCACCAGCGTGAGGTGACCGGCGGCGAGGGAGGACACACCGACGATGTGGACGTCGGCGTCGGCCGCCTGCTGGGCGACCTCCTCGGGTGTCTGGAACAGCGGTCCCACGTCGACGTCGAAGCCGAGGTCGGCGAAGCCCGTGGAGATGACCTTCTGGCCGCGGTCGTGGCCGTCCTGGCCCATCTTCGCGACGAGGATGCGGGGACGACGTCCCTCGTCCTCGGCGAACTTCTCGACCAGTTCGATTGCATTCGAGATGTTGCTCACCTTTCCGGCCTCGTCCCGGTACACACCGCTGATGGTCCGGATCTCGGCCTGGTGGCGCCCGTACACCTTCTCGAGCGCGTCGGAGATCTCGCCGCCGGTCGCCTTGGCGCGGGCGGCGTCGATGGCGAGAGCGAGCAGGTTGTTCTCCATGCCGCCCTCGGTGGACGCCGCGGCGCGGGTGAGCTCCGTGAGAGCCGCCTGGGTGGCGGCCTCGTCACGCTCGGCGCGCAGCTGCTGCAGCTTGGCGATCTGCTCGGCACGCACCTTGGTGTTGTCGACCTTGAGGACCTCGATGCTGTCCGGCTCGTCCGGCACGTACTTGTTGACGCCGACCAGCGGCTGCCGGCCGGAGTCGATGCGGGCCTGGGTGCGGGCCGCGGCCTCCTCGATGCGGAGCTTCGGGATGCCCTCACCGATGGCCTGCGCCATGCCGCCGGCCTCCTCGACCTCGGCGATGTGGGCGCGGGCCCGGTTCGCGAGTTCGTTGGTGAGCCACTCGACGTAGTGCGAGCCACCCCACGGGTCGATCGGACGGACCGTGTTCGACTCCTGCTGGATCAGCAGCTGCGTGTTGCGGGCGATGCGGGCCGAGAAGTCGGTCGGCAGCGCGATCGCCTCGTCGAGCGCGTTGGTGTGGAGCGACTGGGTGTGGCCCTGCGTCGCGGCCATCGCCTCGACACACGTGCGGCCGACGTTGTTGAACACGTCCTGCGCGGTGAGCGACCAGCCGGAGGTCTGCGAGTGGGTACGCAGCGACAACGACTTGGCGTTCTTCGGAGCGAACTTCTCGACCAGCTCGGCCCACAGCAGACGCCCGGCGCGGAGCTTGGCGACCTCCATGAAGAAGTTCATGCCGATCGCCCAGAAGAACGACAGGCGCGGCGCGAACTTGTCGATGTCCATGCCCGCGTCGAGACCGGCGCGGATGTACTCGATGCCGTCGGCGAGCGTGTAGGCCAGCTCCAGGTCGGCGGTCGCACCGGCCTCCTGGATGTGGTAGCCCGAGATGGAGATGGAGTTGAACTTCGGCATCTTCGCCGACGTGTACGCGAAGATGTCGGAGATGATCCGCATCGACGGCTTCGGCGGGTAGATGTAGGTGTTGCGGACCATGAACTCCTTCAGAATGTCGTTCTGAATGGTTCCGGCCAGCTGCTCGGGAGCGACACCCTGCTCCTCGGCCGCCACGACGTACAACGCCAGGATCGGCAGCACCGCGCCGTTCATGGTCATCGACACCGACACCTGCGACAGGTCGATGCCGTCGAACAGCTGACGCATGTCGAGGATCGAGTCGATCGCGACACCGGCCATGCCGACGTCACCCTGCACGCGCGGGTGATCGGAGTCGTAGCCGCGGTGCGTCGCGAGGTCGAAAGCGACCGACAGGCCCTTCTGACCGGACGCGAGGTTGCGGCGGTAGAACGCGTTCGACTCGGCGGCGGTGGAGAAGCCGGCGTACTGGCGGATGGTCCACGGCTGGTTGACGTACATCGTCGGGTAGGGGCCGCGCAGGAACGGGGCCGCACCCGGGTAGCTGCCCAGCGGGTAGCCGTCGGCCTCGGCGGCGTCCCGGTCGGCCTTGGTGTAGACCGGCTTGACGTCGATGCCCTCGGGCGTCGACCACACCACCTGCTCGGGGGTGTAGTTGTTCGCCGTCGCGAGGTTCTCGATGAGCGCCTCGGTCTGCTCGGAGGTGGGTGCAGCCGGCTTCGGGAACTGCGGGTCCGTCAGCGCGACGTCGGCGAAACTGCCGATGACGTGCTGCACCTCGTTCGTTGTCACTTCGATGCTCCCAGTCACTTGTTGTCGCCGCCGATTGCGTCGAGCAGGCCGGACAGCGCCGTCACTGCATCGATGCGAGCGGTAAGGAATCCGTCGGGACGCTGAGCGCCCTCGACGTCAGCGAAGATCTTCTCGGGACCGGCCAGCAGCACCTGCTCGATGCCGGCCTCCCGCAGTGCGGCCACGGCCGCCGCGCCCTGCTCCGCGTAGCGCTTGTCGGTGCCGCACAGCACCGCGATGCGGGCTCCGGACTCCTTCACCGCCGGTGCGATGCTGCCGTCTCCGGCGTCCAGCGGACCCGGGTTGATCGCCTCGATACCACCGGAGGCGAGGAGGTTGGATGCGAACGTGGACCGTCCGTTGTGCTCGGAGACGGGCCCCAGCGGCGCCAGGAACACCTGAGGCCGTGCGCCGTTCGCCGCGAGGAACGCATCGGAACGATCGCGCAGCGACTCGAACGCCGCGGCGTAGCGGGCCACCGTGGCACCGGCCTCGGCAGCGCCCGCCGGCAGCGGGGCCTCAGCGAGGTTCGGGAACTCGTTGACACCGGTGACGGCGGTCTTGCGGTGCGCGATGTCGGAGTCGCGGGCAGCCTTGGTGGCGGCGATGCGGTCACCGATCACGCCGGAACCGATCGCCGCGGAGTAGCCGCCGACGGTCTCGATCTGCTGGAAGAACTCCCACGCCTTGGCCGCGATCTCCTCGGTGAGGCCCTCGACGTACCAAGAACCGGCGCCGGGATCGAGCACGCGCCCCAGGTGCGACTCCTCGAGCAGCAGCAGCTGGGTGTTGCGGGCGATGCGCGCCGAGAACGACTTCGACACGCCTGCGGCACCCGCGGGCAGTGCAACGTCGAAGGGCAGCACGGTCACGGAGTCGGCGCCGCCGACACCGGCACCGAACGCGGCGAGCGTCGTGCGGAGCATGTTCACCCACGGATCGCGCTGCGCCATCATCGCGGCGGAGGTGACCGCGTGCTGCACCGCGCCACCGAACTCGGAGGCACCGCACACCTGCGCGACGCGGGCCCACACCTGGCGGCCGGCGCGGAACTTCGCGATGGTCTGGAACTGGTCGTCGGTGGCGGCCAGGCGGAACTCGAGCTGGCCCAGGGCCGCCGAGATCGTCAGACCCGCGTTGGTGAGCGCCCGCAGGTACTCGACGCCGGCCGCGACGGCCGCACCGAGCTCCTCGGCGTCACTCGCACCGGCGTTGTGGAATGCGGTGCCGTCGACGGTGATCGCGCGGATCGACTCGTCACGGCCGGCCGCGGTCTCGGCGAGCGAGACGGCATCCGACAGCTCGACGCCCGCGGCGCCGGCGAACGCGTCCGTCAGCGGTGACGCACCGAGACCGGCCCGCACCTGGGCGCGGTCGGTGACACCGTCACCGGCGGTGGCGCGCTGGTCGAGCAGGGCGAAGAGCTGCTGTGCCGCGGCGGCGGTGTCGGCACCGGCGTCCAGCGTGAGCGGCGCCAGATCCAGCAGCACACCGGTGAGCGCGAGGTCGAGCGCGGCGACGGGAAGGTTCTGGCCGCCGAGCGACAGCCGCACGGCGCTGACGCCGTTCTCGAGGCCGTCGAGGATCGCGCGGTTGACCTCGGCGGCGTTCTGCGTGTCCTGACCGAACTGGGCACTGACCAACCAGCCGGCGTTGACGTCGCGGCTGGCATCGGTGCCACGGACGAACGGGAATTGTCCGGGCAGCGGCGACTCGGGAAGCTCGTCACGTCCGGTGTACAACGGCGAGATCGTCACACCGTCGTAGGTGGTCGTCTCGAGAAGCTTCTGCGGTTCCGGGCCCAGCTCGGCGGCGTCCACTCGACGGGACTTGGCGAGCACGCCGGCCACGGCCTGCTGCCACTCCGAGTAGGCGCGCGCGGCGTCCTCGGCCTCTGAAGCTGGTGACACGGGGCGGCTCCCTCTCACTCTCACGTGCGATCGCTCATGGCGACCGGTCTTCCAATCGGGCAAAACAATCGGGCAAACAAATGGGACGATTGTCGTCCTCTGACCTGTGATGCTAACCGCATCCTCGTGGCCGCTGACGTGAGGACCACCCGACGTTCGTTAGCCTCGGCTCATGAGCGTTGCGAACGTGCTGGAAGAAGGCGTGTCCGTCACTCCCCAGAGGTTGTTCCGGATGCGTCCGCCGCAGCGCCTGGACGGGTTCAACCGGCTCACGATGGACATCGAAGGGCTCGACTCCTGGGCCACCTCCCCCACCGCCACGCTGGGCATTCTCGTCGACGACATCCTCGGATTCACGCTGTGGGACCGGCGCGGCGAACGCAGCGGACTGGTGACCGCGGACCTGTCAGTGGATTTCGTCACACCCACCGGGTGGCACGGGCCCGAACTGCACGCCGACGGCCGGGTCGTGGCCGTGACGGCGGACGGTGGCACCAGCTCGACGGAGATCCGCGACAGCGCCGGCACGGTGATCGCGACCGGCACCGCGTGGGGAAACTTCGTGGACGCGGGCACCGATCGCAGCGCGACGGTGGTCCGCCCCCTCGCAACGGCCGCCTCGGTGCCGGCCGCGTCGGTCGCGCCGCTCGTCCGGATCGGTGGCCGGATCGAGCGCGCCGGTGAGCATCCGCGGCTGATCGTGCCGCCGAACCAGGCCCTGGCCAACAAGCTCGGCGTGATGCACGGCGGGATCCAGGCCTGCGCGATCGATCTGATCGGCAATGCCGCCGTCAGCGCACCGGATACGCCGATGCACACCGCATCGCTGCGGATCAACTTCTTCCGGCCTTCTCCCGTCGACGCCGACCTCGTCTTCACTGCGGAGGTGATCCGTGCCGGTCGCGCGGTCGCGGTCGCCCGGGTGACGAGCACCGACGCGGACGGACGCGTGTGCGCGGTCGCCACCGTGACGTGCCGCCGGCCGAGTCGATAGCCGGGCAGACCGACGGAAACCAGGTCGAGCGCGGGTATCCTGGCCGATTGTGATTGCGCGACTGAGGGATCCCCGGCTCCTCGCTGCCCTCGTCGGCCTGGCGGTGCTGTTCGTCGCCGCCGCGATGGTGCCGCACCCCTCGATCGACCAGGTCCGGACGTGGTCCGAGTCGGTCGGGCCGATGTTCGTGGTCGCATTCTTCATTGTGCACGTCGTCGTGACGATGGCACCGATTCCCCGCACCATCTTCACAGTCAGCGCGGGCGTGCTTTTCGGTGCCGCGACGGGCATCGCGGTCGCACTCGCAGCCACGACCGTCAGCGCGGTTCTCGCGCTGCTGGTGGTGCGCGCGATCGGTCGTGATGCGGTCGCCGCCCATCTGACCCACCCGGCGGTGAAGGCGGTGGATGCGCGCCTGGCGCGACGCGGTTGGCTCGCGGTCGGGTCTCTCCGATTGATCGCCGCGATCCCGTTCTCGGTGGTCAACTACTGCTGCGGAGTGTCGTCGATCCGGGTACTCCCCTACACCGTCGCCACCGTCGTCGGGACCGTTCCGGGCACAGTCGGGGTGGTGCTGCTCGCGGACGCACTGACCGGCAAGACCGATCCAGCGATGCTGGCGGTGTCGGGAGTGTGCATCGCTGTCGGCGTCCTCGGCCTGTTCGTCGATGCGCGAACGCCGGTCCCCGAGGCGGCAGTCAAGGATTGAGACTGGACTTCGTAAAGTAAAGCTTTGAAGCTTGATCTTCCGGTTTCAAGCTCTTAGCCTTGCTCTATGTTCGTTCTGACCGTGGATCAACGGGGCAGCCGACGCGACATCGACCGCGTCGGTCCACTGCTCGCCGATCTCGGGAACCGACGCCTGCTCCGCCCGTTCGAACGCACCGCCGGCGACGAGGTCCAGGCCGTCGACGACGACGCTGCCGCCGTGGTCGACCTCGTGCTGGACCTCGTTCGGCGAGGTCATTGGAGCATCGGAATCGGTATCGGGATCGTCGAGGAACCGCTGCCGACCCAGACGCGGGCCGGTCGCGGGCCGGCGTTCGAGGCCGCCCGGGTGGCCGTCGAACGCGCGAAGAAGGCCCCCGGCGGCGTCGCGGTCGAGGCGGCCGACCCGGATGCCGCCGCCGACGCCGACGCGGCACTGACCCTCGTCGCGCTACTCGTCTCGCGCCGCTCCCCACAGGGGCACGCCGCGGTGTCGCTCATGGAACGCGGCCTCACGCAGGCCGAGGCCGCCGCCGCACTCGGCATCAGCAAACAGGCCGTATCCCAGCGACTCACCGCCGCGGGCTGGCAAGCCGAGGTTGCGGGCCGCCGACTGACCGAGCGACTACTCCGGAAGGCCGATCGATGACCGTACTCAGCCTGACCCTGATCGGGGTCGCCGCGCTCGTGGGGACCGTCGCGGGCCGCCTCGCGGCGTCGTCCGCGCACTCCGGGGCGGTCGTCCGGATCGCGCCCGTGGTCGCCGTACTGGCGCTCGGCGGTGCGGCCGTCGCCGCGACGGGCGCGCCCCCGGTCACGGGGTTCGCACTCGCCGCGACCTACGTCCTGGCAGTGACGGCCGCCGCTACCGGCGGCGCGCCGATGGTATTGGCGGCCTTCCGGTTCGCCCGCCGCCAGCCCGACGCCGGTCCGGAACCCGACGACGGCCCGCTCCGCGGCGGCCGGGTCATCGGTCTCCTGGAACGGGCCGCAGTCGCCGTTTCGATCCTCGCCGGCTGGCCCGAGGGCATCGCGATCGTCCTCGCGGTGAAGGGCCTCGCCCGCTACCCCGAACTGCGCGAACCGCACGCGTCGGAGCAGTTCATCATCGGCACCTTCACCAGCGTGCTGTGGGCCGTGGCCGCCGCCGGTGTCGGCCGGGCGCTGTTGACCTGAGGCCACAGGCTCCGTCCGAGCAGCGACCTGTCCCGAGGCTTCGCGACAATCGCGCTGCCGTAGCGCCCGCGCCGGCAGCGAAAGGTCAGAGGAAGGTCATTGTCGACATTCCACCGAGCTCCCGGTGATTGAATCCCTGCCATGGAGATGATCGATACCGGACGAATCCGGCTCGGGGTGGATCGCCGAGGAGAGGGCCCTCCCGTCGTCCTGATCGGCGGCACGGGGATGCCTCCCGTCGCCTGGGACGTTGCCGGGCTGACCCCAGCCCTCGTCGATCACGGCTTCGATGCCATCGCCTATGCATCTCGGGGCGTCGTACCGAGCGAGGCACCGTCCGCGAGTTGCACGGTCGAGGACCTCGGCGACGATCTGCTGGCCCTCATCGCCACCCTCGATCTCGACCGCCCACCCGCACTGGTCGGCTACTCGCTGGGCAGCTTCACCGCCGAACACCTGCTCGCCACACAGCCGGAGCTCTTCGCCGCCGCAGTCCTCATCGCCGGCCCCGGTCCGACCACGCCCCTCCTGCATGCCGTCGTCAACAGCGAATCGACCCTGATAGATCAACTGGGCGCTCTGCCTGCGGACGTGATGACCATGCAGACCCTCCTGACGGCACTGCCGCCCACAGCACTGGCCACAGCGTCGCCCATGGTCGAACAGTGGGCCGCCATGTCCGCCTATCAGAGTGCGCAGTGGACGTCGAGCGACGGCGAAGTCGCCCAGGCACGTGCGTCTCACGCCTGGCTCCGAGACCACGGCCGGATGGACCGGCTGCCGAAGATCGACGTTCCGGTTCTTGCCGTCGCCTTCGAGTTCGATCCACTGCTCGGTCCGACCCAGGCCCGAGCGGCAGTGGAACAGATGCCCCTTGCCGAACTGTGCGTCGTCCCCGACGCCGGCCACGGCGGCGTCATGACCCACGCGCACCATGTCGTGCCCCGAGTGGTCGAGTTCCTCGGCACCCACCTCCGATGACGACAATGCCCCGATGGCCGATGCCGCGACGTGCGTGCGTCGCTCGACAGGCCCGCGGCCGCGTCACCGCGGCACGGCCTACTCCTTGCCGGGAGGCAATTCGCCGGGCTCGTCGGTGCCGCCGAGCAGGTGTTCCTGGGTGAGCGGGCTCTCGACGGGCGTCCGCGCGACGGCCTCCGCCGCACGGACCGCCCGCTCGACGGCCGGGTCGGTCTTGGTCTCGAACCAGCTGGCCACCTCTTCCGAGTCGTCCTCGGGCCGCGGCAGGTCCTCGTCCTCGGTGCGGGTGGGCTCGTAGCGGAAGACACCGTCGTCGCCCGGTGCGCCGAGAGTCTTCGCGAATCCCTTGAGGGCGTCACCGAAGTCGCTCGGGACGAGCCAGACCTTGTTCGCGTCGCCCTGCGCCATCTGCGGCAGCGTCTGCAGGTACTGGTACGCGAGCATCTCGGGGGTGGGCTTGCCCGATTTGATGGCGGCGAACACCTTCTCGATGGACTTGGCCTCGCCCTGCGCCTGCAGGTACTTCGCGGCGCGCTCACCCTGCGCCCGCAGGATCCGGGACTGACGCTCACCCTCGGCCCCGAGGATCGAGGCCTGCTTCGCGCCCTCGGCGGCGAGGATCTGGCTCTGCTTCGCGCCCTCGGCGGTCTTGATCGACGACTCGCGGTGGCCCTCCGCAGTGAGGATCATCGCGCGCTTCTCGCGGTCGGCCTTCATCTGCTTTTCCATCGACTCCTGGATCGACGGCGGCGGATCGATGCTCTTGAGCTCGACCCGCGCGACGCGCAGACCCCAACGTCCGGTGGCCTCGTCGAGGACGCCGCGCAGCTGACCGTTGATCGAGTCGCGCGAGGTCAGCGTCTCCTCGAGGGTCATGCCACCGACCACGTTGCGGAGGGTGGTGATGGTGAGCTGCTCGACGGCGGCGATGTAGTTGCTGATCTCGTACACCGCGGCCTGCGGGTTGGTCACCTGGAAGTAGACGACCGTGTCGATCGACAGGGTCAGGTTGTCCTGCGTGATGACCGGCTGCGGCGCGAACGACACGACGCGCTCACGCAGATCGACCTTGGCCCGGATCCGGTCGACGAACGGGATCAGGAACGTGAGCTGACCGGACACGGTCTTGACGTAGCGGCCGAGCCGCTCGATCACGGCCGCCTCGGCCTGCGGCACGAGGGCCACCGACTTCGCGACCACTACGACGACGAGTACGACCAGTACCGCCAGAACTATCAGTGCTGCCATGTCTTCTACGGTCCCCTCCACACGACGGCGGTCGCGCCGTCGATCTCCATCACCGTCACAGTCGTGCCCGGCGGATACACCTCGGTGACGTCGAGTGGACGCGCCGTCCACACGTCACCGTCGAGCTTGACCTGCCCGGCGTGCGCCCCGACCTCCTCGAGGACGAGCGCCTGCTTGCCGGCCAACGCGGCCGCATTGGTCAGTTTGAGCGGTGGAGCTTCGAAGCGCCGCAACAACACCGGGCGCACCCCCAAGACCAGCGCGACCGAGACGACACCGAACACGATCGCGTCGACCCACACCGGGAAGTCGGTCACCGCGCTGAAGCCGGCCGTCGCCAACGCGCCACCGGCGAGCATCAGCAGGAAGAACTCCCCCGCCAACGCCTCCGCAGCCGCCAACAACACCCCCGCCACCAGCCAAATCAGAGCTGCCACGCCACCATCTAACCAGAACTCGGGACGCGGCCGCCGGGACCGCGGACCCGGCTGTGGATCAATCGACGGTGACGAAATCGACAAGCCGCTCGACGGCACCGATCAGCGGGGCCTCGAGATCCCGGAAACTGCTGACCGCGCCGTAGACGCGGCGCCACCCGTCCTGCGGTGTGCCCCAGCCCAGCGCGTCGCACACACCGGTCTTCCAGTCCTGGCCGCGCGGCACCTTGGGCCACGCGTCGATCCCGACCGCCTTGGGTCGCACCGCCTCCCAGACGTCGATGTACGGGTGGCCGGTGACCATCACGTGCGGGCCGAGCCCCTGCGTCAGCCCCTCCTCCTTGGAACCGGTGACCAGATGGTCGACGAGCACACCGACCTTGCGTCCCGGACCCGGCTGGAACTCGACCAACCGGTCCGCGAGGTTGTCGAGCCCCTCCAGATGCTCGACGACGACGCCCTCCACGCGCAGGTCGTGCCCCCAGACCCGCTCGACGAGCGCGGCGTCGTGGACGCCCTCCACCCAGATCCGGCTGGGCAGCGCGGTGCGGGCCCGCAGGCCCTCGACGCGCGTCGAACCGGACGCCGAACGCTGCGCCGCCGCGTTCTGTTGCTGCTGCGGCGCGGGACGGACGAGGGTGACGGGTCGACCGTCGATGAGGAACGCGGCCTCGCGCATCGCGAACAGTCGGGTGCGCCGGGCACCGTCCTCGAGTCGGACGAAGTCGCCGTCGTAGGTGCGTTCGAAGCCGACGACGGCCCCGCAGAATCCGGTCGAGGCGTCCTCGACCACCAGGTCCCGTTCCGCCGGCACCTTCGGGATCGAGGGCTTCCGGGTCCGGGGGTGGCCGGCGTAGATGTCGCCGTACTTGTTGCTCGCGTTCACGGCACTTCACGCTATGCGAGCAAGGCGTGCGCGCGCCGGTCGCCACGCCGTCCTATGCTCGTTAACCGTGAGTTCCCCCAGCGCGACGCTGACCGTGTGGGCCGGTTCCTGGCTCGCCGGCGACAGCGCCCCCGACGACGTGATCGACGCCCTGCACCAGTGGGCGCCGATGCACATCGTCGGCGCCTCCGACGCCGCAACCGCGCAGTCGGCCGGGCTGGACTGGCCGGGCGTTCAGGACGGCGCGGGGCCGCTCCTGCTGCGCATCGTGCGACAGGGCACCGCGCCCGCGGGGGCCGAGGTGCGTCTCGTCCTACCGGCACCGGGTGACGTGCGCGGCCTGCCCGCCGGCACCGGCTTCGCGCGGGCGGCGCTCGAGGCCGGCGAGGGCGTGATCGTCGGCGAGACCGGGCATCCGGGAACCGGACTCGTGCCCGTGATCGAGGGACCGGACGTGCTGCGGTGGACGGTCTTTCCGATCGCGACGGTGCCGCCGGCGGCCGACTACACGGGACTGGGCGAGGCCGAGTACGCGATGCGCGAGGCCATCCGCGGCGCCGCCGACGCACTGCTGCGCCTGTCGTCGGTGCAGACCGGCCGCGCCGACGGCGATCCCCGCCGGCGCATCGCCGAGGCGCTCGACGACCGCGCCCACCATCGGTACCCCGACGCGATCCCGACGCGGGCGTTGCGCATCCTCGACTCCGCCGACCAGGTGGCCACGATTCTCGCTGTCGCCGAGGACGATTCACCGACCGAGGCGCCGTCGGCGTCCAGCGCCGCCGCCCGCGAGGAACTGTTGCGCCCACTGTGGGCGGCGGTCCGTTCGGCCCGGGTGGCCGCGGTGTCCGCGTGCGCGGGGTCAGCACACCGGGCCTGACCGCTCCGAGACGGCCCCGAGACGGCTCAGTCGTCGCGGTGGTTCATCACGATGTGCCGGTCGATCCGCACGTGCTCGTCGAGGGTGGGGTATCGCAGGCCGGTGTCGCGACCGTAGTCGTGGTGCCGCAGCCACGCGTACACGTCGCCCCACAGCCAGATGCCGCCGGAGACGGTGTTGAACGGCACCGGGAACGGGGTTCCCTTCTGCCGCACGCCGCGCACCCACTGCCCCACCGCCTGGCGGGTGACCCCGGCACGGTCGGCGACGTCCTGCCGAGTCACGAGATCCGGATGGGTGCGCAGCGGACGCACCCCCCGCGCCGCCAACTGGTCCACCAGGCTCATACCGGCGGTCGCGCAGCGCATGCCCTCGGTCGTCACCGTCAGCAGCTGCAGCCCCGAACGTTCGTCGACGCGGCCGCCGAACTCCTCCGCGATCGTCGCCTCCCGCGAAAGTGTCAGCAGCGGAACGATGAACGAGAATTCGAAGCGGTGATAGAGGGTGTCGTGCACCCGCCCAACATAGCCCTCCACATCCCGCGTTTCCATTCGGAAACGCGCCGGCGGGTCCGGCGTCAGCGACCCGCCGGACGACGCGCCGGCGCGCAGCACTCGGTGGCGCAGGGCAGCCCGTCCACGGTGGCGCCCAGCAGCGGCTCCCGTCCGAGCCGAGCCGGCGCCGTGCCGGTTCGCCGCTCCTCGACCAGCGCGCGCACCATCCGAGCGAAACGCGGATCGGTGCCCGGCGTCGCGACCCGGACGAACTCGATGCCCAGTTCCGCGGCCTTGTCGCGGGCCTCGGTGTCGAGGTCCCACACCACCTCCAGGTGGTCGGACACGAACCCGACCGGGCACACGATCACCGCCGGGGCACCCGCGGCGGCCACCGTGTCGAGGTGATCGCAGATGTCGGGGTCGAGCCACGGCACCTGCGGCGGACCGGACCGCGACTGCCACACCAGGTCGAAGTCGTCGACGCCGACGGCCTCCGCACACAGGCGGGCCGCCTCGGCGACCTGCCGGCTGTAGAGATGCCCGCCCTCGGCCGGGGGCCCGGCGGCGGCATCGGCGGCGATCGGAACCGAGTGCGCCGTGAACACCAGCCGCGCGCGATCCCGCACGTTCCCCGAAAGCTGCTGTCGCGCAACGCGGATCGCGTCGGCGAAGGCCCCGATCAGGAGCGGATGGTCGTAGTACTGCCGCAGCTTCGCGAGCGTCGGAGCGTCGGCGCCGACCGCCGCACGGGCCCGGACGATGTCCTCGTGGTACTGCCGGCAGCCGGAGTACCCGCCCCAAGCCGACGTCGGGAACACCAGCGCGGTGCGGACACCGTCGTCACGCATGCGTGCGACGGTGTCCTCCACCATCGGGTGCCAGTTGCGGTTGCCGAAGTACACCGGCAGATCGATCCCGGCGACGCGCAGATCCGCCTCGACGCGCTCGATGATGTCGCGGTTGAGAGCGTTGATCGGCGACACCCCGCCGAAGTGCATGTAGTGCTCGGCGACGGCGTCGAGCCGCTCGGGCGGGATCCCCCGGCCCCGGGTCACGTTCTCGAGGAACGGCCGCACGTCCTCGGGCTTCTCGGGCCCCCCGAACGAGAGCACGAGTAGTGCGTCGAACTCCGTCTCCTGCTGACCGCTCATGCCCTCATTCTCGCCCGTCGCCGAAACACCGCCGTGGACGGGTCAGCCGACCACCGCGTGGAAGCCGCCGTCGACGTAGATGATCGACGCGGTGGTGCCGGGCAGCCAGTCCGAGAGCACCGTGCACACGCTCTTGGCGACGGGGGTCGGGTCGTCGACGTCCCATCCGATCGGCGCGGCACTGTCCCACGCGGTGTTCAGCTTGTTCAGCTCGTCGCCGGCACCGGTCGCGTCGCCGGCGATGGCCTTCGCCGCCAGCGTCTTGACCGGCCCTGCCGCAACGAGATTGGAGCGGATGCCGCGCACGCCGACCTCCTTGGCGACGTACCGGTTGACCGCCTCGAGCGTGGCCTTGGACACACCCATCCAGTTGTAGAACGGCATCGCACGGGACGGATCGAAGTCCATGCCGACAATGGACGCGTTGTCGTTGAGGACCGGCAGCAGCGCCTTGGCAAGCGAGGCGTACGAGTACGCGGAGATCTCCATTGCCTTGGAGATGTCCGACCACGGTGCGTCCAGGAACGGGGCACCCAGACCCGAGCGCGGCGAGAAGGCGATGGAGTGCACGACCCCGTCGATGCCCTCGGGCGCCAACTCCCGGACCCGGTCGGCGAGCGTCGCGAGATGCTCGTCGTCCTGGACGTTCAGCTCGACGGCCGGCGGCACCGGCTCCGGCAGACGCTGCGCGATGCGATCGATCAGCCGGAGCCGGTCGAACCCGGTGATGATCACCTTCGCGCCCTGCTCCTGCGCCACCTTCGCGACGTGGAACGCGATGGATGCGTCGGTGATGATTCCGGTGACGAGAATGGTCTTGCCCGCGAGCAGTCCGCCCATGTTGCTTCTCCTGTAGATGAAAGTCTGTGGGTGCGTGATGTTTCGGGAGGGCCTAGTGGCCCATGCCCATGCCGCCGTCGACCGGGATCACGGCACCGGAGACATACGCGGAGTCCTCGGAGGCGAGGAAGCTGACCACCGCGGCGACGTCCTCGGCCTTGCCCAGGCGCTGCAGCGGGATGAACTTCTTGGCGGTGTCGCGCAGGTCCTCCGACAGTTCCGCGGTCATGTCGGTCTCGATGAAGCCCGGTGCCACCACGTTCGCGGTGATCGACCGCGACCCCAGTTCACGGGTGATCGACCGCGCCATGCCGATGACGCCGGCCTTCGACGCCGCGTAGTTGATCTGGCCTGCCTGGCCGGCGAGGCCGACGACCGAGCCCAGGAAGATCATCCGTCCCCAACGGGCGCGCAGCATCGCCCGATTGGCGCGCTTGGCGCATCGGAAGGCGCCGGTCAGATTGGAGTCGATGACGCGCGAGAACTGCTCCTCGTCCATCCGCATGAGAAGCGTGTCGTCGGTGATGCCCGCGTTGGCGACCAGGACCTCGACCGGACCCTGATGCTCCTCGACCTCCTTGAACGCACGGTCGATCGACTCCGCGTCCGTCACATCGCACTTGACGCCGAACAGGCCCTCCGGCACACCCGACCCGCGGTGAGTGACGGCAACCTTGTGCCCGTCCTCCAGAAGGCGCTGCGCGACGGCCAGGCCGATGCCGCGGTTGCCTCCGGTCACGAGCACGGAACGGGACGGGGAGCTGGATTTCGACATGCGATCAACCTATCTGTTCGGTTGCCGGTTTCGGGCGGAGGTGGACGAATTCGACGTAACGGACCAGATCAGGGCAGGCGCTGCCGCAGCACGAGTGCCGTCGCGAGTCCCGCCGCGCTGAAGAGCACGCCGAGGACGAGCCAGGGTCGACTGGCGTCGCCGCGGGCGTTCTCGAAACCGATCTGCTCCTCGAGTGTGTCGTACACGTCGCGTAGTTCCTCGAGGCTGGACGCGGTGAAGAAGTTGCCGCCCGAGAGGTTCGCGATCTCCCGGAGCGAGGGATCGTCCACCGGCACCGGGATGCGGTCGCCCTCGATCTCGACGGTGCCGTAGCTCGTACCGAACGAGATCGTGGAGATCGGCACGCCCTTGTCCTTCGCCTGCCGGGCCGCGGTGAACCCACCGCGCGGGTCGTCGGGGCTCTCCGGCACGGTCTGCTTGCCGTCCGAGAGCAGCACGATGCGGGCGGGCGGCGCCTGCTCGCTGCCGCCGAGAACCGCTGCGAGCGTGTCGATCGACTGCAGCGAGGTGAAGATCGCCTCACCGGTCGCGGTCCGTTCGCTGAGCTTCAGGTTGTCGATCGCGGCCTTGGTCTCGTCGCGATTCGGCGTCGGCGACACCAGAACCGATGCGGTGCCCGCGAACGCGACCAACCCGAGGTTGATCCCCGGAGTCAGGCCGTCGGCGAACGACTTCGCCGCCTCCTGCGCGGCCGCGAGACGACTCGGCTCGACGTCGGTGGCCTTCATCGACAGCGACACGTCGATCACCAGCACCACCGTCGCGCGGTTCCGCGGGACCCGCTTGTCGGCGGTCGGCCCGGCGAGCGCGACGGTCAGGAAGACCAGCCCGACGAGCATCAGGGCGATCGGGATGTGCCGGGTCCGGTTCGGCCGGTTGGGTGCGACCTTCTCGAGCAGCTCCATGTTCGCGAAGCGCAACACGTGCTTCTGGCGGCGACGCTGAATGACGACGTAGCCCGCGGCCAACCCCGCCACGACCACCAGGAACAACAACCACCAGGGAGAAGCGAACTGCGACAGGCTCATCCGCGCGCCGCCCGGGTCCCGGGAGCGCCGTAGCTGTGCCGACGGGAGGTGACGAACCGCACGACATCGGCGATCCAGTCCCGATCGGTACTCAAGCTCAGTCGTGGTGCCCCGCAGCGTCGCAGCGCGGCCTCCACGTCGTCGCGATGCGACTGCGCGGCGCGCGCGAAGTCGGCGCGCAACCGGGGTGTCGTCGAGAACTCCCGCGTCCGACCCGATTCGGGGTCGAACAGCACGACGTCGCCCGCGTCGGGCAGCGCCGTATCGCGCGGGTCGAGTACCTCGACGCCGAGCAGTTCGTGCCGGCCGGACAGGGCGCGCAGCGAGCGCTCCCAGTCGATCGGCCCCAGGAAATCGCTGATGACCACGGCGAGACCGCGTCGGCGCTCCGGGCGGCGGAGCGACTCGAGCGCGCCGCGCAGGTCGCCGCGGACACCGTCGGCGGCGTGCGGGGTGGACGCGATGCGCCGGAGCATCGCCTGCGCGTGGACGCGGCCCCCACGCGCCGGAATCCGCACCGTCCGATCCCCGGTGGCGACGATGGCACCGATCCGGTTCCCGCTGCCGCCGGCGAGGTAGGTGATGGCCGAGGCCGCGGCCACCGCGAGGTCGCGCTTCTCGCACCCGACGGTTCCGAAGTCCAGACTCGACGACAGGTCGACCACGAGCCACGTCTCGAGCTCCCGGTCGGCGACCGTCTGCCGGACGTGCGGATGGGTGGTGCGGGCGGTCACCGACCAATCCATCTGGCGCACATCGTCACCGGGTTGGTACTCGCGGGCGTCGCCCGGTTCGGAGCCCGGACCGGGGATCAGACCGAGGTGATCGCCGTGGAGCACCCCGTCCAGGCGTCGGCGGACGGTCAGTTCGAGGGTCCGCAGGGCGGCGGTCAGTTCCGGGTCGCGCAGCGATCCGGAGCGGAACGACGGCACTGCTCCCGCGCGACGGGTCACTGTTGCTGCGTGCCCGACGAGGACAGGTGCGCGGGCTCGAACGCCGGCGGTGCCACCGGCGCAACCGGCTGGGCGCCGACCTGCGGCAGCCCGACGGTCTGCAGCACCCGGGTGATCACGTCGTCCGGCGACACCTCGTCGGCGAGCGCGTCGTACGACAGAACCAGACGGTGGCGCAACACATCCGGAATGACTTCGAGCACGTCCTGCGGGACGACGTAGTCGCGTCCGCGGAGCAGCGCCAGGGCGCGGGACGCGGAGATGATGCCGAGCGTCGCGCGCGGCGACGCCCCGTAGGCGATCCAACCGGCGACGTCGTCGAGGCCGAACTGTCGAGGCGTGCGCGTCGCGGCGATCACACGGACCACATAGTCGACCAGCGCGTGGTGGACGAACACGGTGCTCGCGACCTTCTGCAGTCGGACGAGTTCGTGCGCGTCGAGAACCTGATGCGGCTCCGGAGCGGCGACGCCCATCCGGTAGACGATCTCGCGCTCCTCCTCCACCGACGGGTAGTCGACGAGCACCTTGAACAGGAAGCGGTCGCGCTGGGCTTCCGGCAACGGATAGACGCCCTCGTTCTCGATCGGGTTCTGCGTCGCCATCACCAGGAACGGCTCGGGCATCGGGTACGTCTTGCCGCCGATCGACACGTGGCGTTCGGCCATGACCTCGAGCAGCGCCGACTGCACCTTCGCGGGTGCGCGGTTGATCTCGTCGGCGAGCAGGAAGTTCGCCACGACCGGGCCGAGCTCGGTGTCGAACTGCTCGCGGCCCTGCCGGTAGATGCGGGTACCGATCAGGTCGGTGGGCACGAGGTCCGGGGTGAACTGCACGCGGGAGAACGATCCGCCGACGACCTTCGCGAACGTCTCCACGGCCAGCGTCTTCGCGACGCCCGGAACGCCCTCGAGCAGCACGTGCCCCTTGGCCAGCACGCCGACGAGCATGCGCTCGACCAGGCGGTCCTGCCCGACGATGACTCGCTTGACCTCGTAGATCGCCCGCTCGAGGGTGTGCACGTCACGAGCGAGATCGGACGCCGGCGCCCCCGCGCTCGCGTGCGCTCCCTCCGAGCCGGACCCAGCTACCGCGCCGTCACGTGAGGTCACCAAGAATCCCCGCTTCCACCTAGATCGTTCTCATCGACTCGACTGTCCGCTCAACTATTCCAGGTGTCACCCGTTCCCCGCACGCAGGCGAGGTGACCTAGGACACCATACGGACAGCGTAGGGCGTCATCCCGTCCCACCGCACCGGCGAGACCTTCACGATCGACCCGGACTGCGGCGCCTCGAGCATCTGCCCGTCACCGAGGTAGAGGGCGACGTGCTGACTCGCGTTCGGGCCGTAGAAGATCATGTCGCCACGACGCATGTCCGACGACGCCACCTGGGTGCCCGCCGTGTACTGATATCCGGTGTAGTGCGGCAAGGAGATTCCGACACCGGCGAACGCGTAGATCATCAGTCCCGAGCAGTCGAATCCGACCTTGTCGAAGTCGCCGAAGCTGTCGGCGACGCCGCCGTCGCGGATGCCCAGTGTCGGGCCGCTGGCGTTCCCGCCACCCCATGCGTACGGGACGCCCAGCTGCGACATGCCACGGTCGATCACCGTCTCGATCGCCGCGCTCCCGGTGACGGCCGGAGACATCGGGCGTGGCTGGGACTGGGCCGGTGGCGTCCAGCCGGAGTCCCCGTCGTCGATCTGGGTGTGTGGGCGCTCACCGTCCGCCAGCTGGGCCGCCCGCTCGTTCGCCACGCGATCCTCCGCGGCCCGCCGCGCGGCCTCGGCGGCGGCGGCAGCGGCGGCAGCAGCGGCTGCTTCCTCCGCCTGCCGCTGGTTGTCCCAGTTGATGTATGCCTCGCGCTGGCCCTGCAGTCCGGCAACGTTGCTCCGGGCGGCGTCGAGCTGCGCCTGGGCCGAATTGCGGTCGGCCTCGATCTGAGCCTTCCGGGTGGCCTGTTCCTCGAGCGCACTCCGGGCCGAGACGATCGCCTGTTCCGCCTCCGCCTTCTTCGACTCGGCCTCGCTTGCCGCGGCGTCCGCGCGCTGCTTGGCCTCGCGGGCGGCGGAGTCCCGGTTGGCCTGCTCGGTCCGCGCCCGCTGCAGGTTCTCGAGAACCGCCTTCTGGCTCGCCGACAGCACCCGCATGATCTGGGCGCGGTCCAGGATGTCGTCGGGCCCCTCGGCACCGAAGTACGACGACAGCGACGCGACGTTGCGCCCCTTGGTGTAACTCGACACCGCGTAGTCGGTGAACCGCTTCTGAGCCTGCTCGATCTGCGTTCCGGCGTCACGAAGCGCCTGCTGGCTCTGCGCCACCATGCCGCCCGCGGCATCCGCGGCGTCCCGAGCGCTCTGCAGGTCGACGAGGGCGCGATTGACGTCCTCGCGCTTGATCGCGACCTCGTCGTCGAGCCGCGACAACTCCTGGTTCGCGGTGGCCACTCGGTTGATGAGGTCACCCACCTGGACGACGCCCTCCGAGACCTGCGCGTTGCCGCTCTGGATCTCGGCATCGGACGGATTGGGCGGTGGCGGCGGCACGGCGGCCGCGATGCCCGGTGTCCCCGCTACCAGCGCGCCGACGATGCTCACACCCAACACGACTCGGGCGAACCGTGAACGCGTCCGCGAGAAGCCCGGACGTCGCACGCCACCGCGTGAACTCCTAGAACCCCTCCTCCTCACAACACCCTCCCTAAGGCTGTGACCGGGCCGGCGGCTTGTCCGACCCGTGCGGGGAGGTACGCCGACGGCACCGCCGGCGACGCGCAGATCGCGTGACGGCACAACGGTCACGCGAATCGTCACATCACTCTCGCGACACTTCTTCCCCAAAAAGTGCCATTGGCACCGTACGACACTTTGCGCTCTCTGGTGAACTCTTGTCACAAATGACGTGGACGTAATTCGACCTGGGGAAATGGCGCGAATACGCCGAATCGACGGCCCTCGCGCAGGTACGGGCGGTCGGGACGGTGGGTGGGAGTTCGGGCGGCGAACGCCGGGCGTCAGCGGGCGGCGCTGTCCCCGTCGGAATCGGCATCGGCGCCCACGGCCGGACCGGACGGGGCAGACGCGGGGGCGGGTCCACGGCGCGATTTCGCGAAGTAGGACACCCCGCCCACCAGCACCACCACCAGCACCAGGAGGGCGGTGACGAGGCCCCACGGCGTACCGGGCTCGGTGATCTCGTCGACGAAGTTGTTCGCCGACTCAACGGCGTTACCGGTGTACGTGCGGTCCTGCGCACCCTCGAGCACGACCCGGCTCACGGTGTCGCTGTAGGTGCCGGGCGCCGACGGTCCGAGCACCAGCACCGTGCCGCCCTCGGTCTGCCCCACCTCGGTCGCGAGGTCCCGCAACTGCTCGGATCGGCCCGGATCCTTGTCCACGACAACGACACTGAGCTTGATCCCGTGCTCCTCGGCGCGGATCACGACGTCGCGCAGACCCTCCACGTCCGATGCGGGCGCCGAGACTCCGTCGTCCGCGAGGTCCGCGAGCACCGAGTCGACGGAGACGCCATCGGGAATGGTGGCGACGAGCGGGAGCAGGGCATGCGCGATAGGAGCAGACATCTCTCATCCGGGTTCGGTGACGAAGGGCAAGCGTGCACTGCACAGTACGTGACGGCCCGCCGCCGAGACCGCCTCGTCCGTTGCGCCCGCGCGCCGACTGCGTGAGGATTGGACCGACGCGAGCAGGCCCGTCAGCCCCGGCCGGAACTCGGCAATACCCTGCAGTCTCACAGGACAAGCGTACTGTTAGACTCGTTTCGAGACGCCCGCGGAACTGTCGGGTTCGGTCCGCCGACCGAATCGGGTCCTGTTCGCGTGCCTCGCTTCAGCCGTCGACACAGCCCCGTCGACGGCGAACCTCAAAGACGAGTGGAGCTGACGTGACCACCAGTATTGATTCGTTCGGCGCCAAGGGAACGCTCGAGGTCGGAGACAACTCGTACGAGATCTTCCGCCTCGCGTCCGTCCCCGGCACCGAGAAGCTGCCCTACGCGCTGAAGGTTCTCGCCGAGAACCTGCTGCGCACCGAGGACGGTGCCAACATCACCGCCGATCACATTCGCGCCATCGCGAACTGGGACCCCTCGGCGCAGCCGAGCGTCGAGATCCAGTTCACCCCCGCGCGCGTGATCATGCAGGACTTCACCGGCGTGCCCTGTGTCGTCGACCTCGCCACCATGCGTGAGGCCGTCACCGCCCTCGGCGGCGACCCGAACAAGGTCAACCCGCTCTCCCCGGCCGACATGGTCATCGACCACTCGGTGATCCTCGACGTCTTCGGCCGCGCCGACGCTCTCGAGCGCAACGTCGACCTCGAGTACCAGCGCAACGGCGAGCGTTACCAGTTCCTGCGCTGGGGCCAGGGCGCGTTCGACGACTTCAAGGTCGTCCCCCCGGGCATGGGCATCGTGCACCAGGTCAACATCGAGTACCTGGCGCCCACCGTCATGACCCGCAACGGTCAGGCATACCCCGACACCTGCGTCGGCACCGACTCGCACACCACGATGGTCAACGGCCTGGGCGTGCTGGGCTGGGGCGTCGGCGGCATCGAGGCCGAGGCTGCCATGCTCGGCCAGCCGGTCTCCATGCTGATCCCGCGCGTCGTCGGCTTCAAGCTGACCGGTGAGATCAAGCCCGGCGTGACCGCGACCGACGTCGTGCTCACCGTCACCGACATGCTGCGCAAGCACGGCGTGGTCGGCAAGTTCGTCGAGTTCTACGGTGCGGGCGTCGCCGAGGTGCCGCTGGCCAACCGCGCGACCCTGGGCAACATGAGCCCCGAGTTCGGTTCCACCGCAGCGATCTTCCCGATCGACGGCGAGACCATCAACTACCTGCGTCTGACCGGACGTTCCGAGGAGCAGCTCGCGCTCGTCGAGGCGTACGCCAAGGAGCAGGGCATGTGGCACGACGCGGACCACGAGCCCGCGTACTCCGAGTACCTCGAGCTGGACCTGTCGACGGTCGTGCCGTCGATCGCCGGCCCGAAGCGTCCTCAGGACCGCATCCTGCTGTCGGAGTCGAAGGACGCGTTCCGTCGCGACATCGTCACCTACGTCACCAACGGTGCCGAGGCCGCCCACTCCGCGCTGGACGAGGCCGTCGAGGAGTCCTTCCCGGCGTCCGACCCGGCCTCGACGGCCGGCGTCTCCGACGTCGCCTCGGTGATTCCGTCGGCCGCCAACGGTTCGCACGGACGCCCGAGCAAGCCGGTGACGGTGAAGACCGAGCGCGGCGAGTTCGTTCTCGACCACGGCGCCGTCGCGGTCGCCGGCATCACGTCCTGCACCAACACCTCCAACCCGTCGGTCATGCTCGGCGCCGCTCTGCTCGCCCGCAACGCGGTCGAGAAGGGCCTCGAGACCAAGCCGTGGGTCAAGACCAACATGGCTCCGGGTTCGCAGGTCGTCTCCGACTACTACGAGAAGGCCGGCCTGTGGCCGTACCTCGAGAAGCTCGGCTTCTACCTCGGCGGTTACGGCTGCACCACGTGCATCGGTAACACCGGTCCGCTGCCGGAGGAGATCTCCAAGGCGATCAACGAGCACGACCTGTCGGTCACCGCGGTGCTCTCCGGCAACCGCAACTTCGAGGGTCGCATCTCCCCCGACGTCAAGATGAACTACCTGGCGTCCCCGCCGCTCGTCATCGCGTACGCGCTGGCCGGCACCATGGACTTCGACTTCGAGACCGACGCGCTGGGTCAGGACCAGGACGGCAACGACGTCTTCCTCAAGGACATCTGGCCGTCCGCGCAGGAGATCGACGACACCATCAAGTCGGCCATCAGCCAGGACATGTTCCGCAAGTCCTACGCCACGGTCTTCGCAGGCGACGAGCGCTGGCAGACCCTGGCCACCCCGGAGGGCGATACCTTCGCGTGGGACGAGAAGTCGACCTACGTCCGCAAGGCGCCGTACTTCGACGGCATGACGATGGATCCGGCTCCGGTCACCGACATCTCGGGCGCCCGCGTGCTCGCGCTGCTCGGCGACTCGGTCACCACCGACCACATCAGCCCGGCCGGCCCGATCAAGCCCGGTACCCCGGCCGCGCAGTACCTGGACGCCAACGGTGTCGAGCGCAAGGACTACAACTCCCTGGGCTCGCGTCGCGGTAACCACGAGGTGATGATCCGCGGCACGTTCGCGAACATCCGTCTGCGCAACCAGCTCCTCGACGACGTCTCGGGCGGCTACACCCGCGACTTCACCCTCGAGGGTGGCCCGCAGTCGTTCATCTACGACGCGTCGCAGAACTACCAGGCCGCCGGCATCCCGCTGGTCGTGCTGGGCGGCAAGGAGTACGGCTCCGGTTCGTCGCGCGACTGGGCCGCCAAGGGCACCAGCCTGCTCGGCGTCAAGGCCGTCATCGTCGAGTCGTTCGAGCGCATCCACCGCTCGAACCTGATCGGCATGGGCGTCGTCCCGCTGCAGTTCCCGGCAGGTGAGTCGGCAGGCTCGCTGGGCCTGGACGGCACCGAGACCTTCGACATCGCGGGCGTCGCGAAGCTGAACGAGGGCGTCACCCCGGAGACGGTCAAGGTCACCGCGACCAAGGCGGATGGGTCTCGTACAGAGTTTGATGCGGTCGTCCGCATCGACACCCCCGGTGAGGCGGACTACTACCGCAACGGCGGCATCCTGCAGTACGTGCTGCGCAACATGATCCGGGGCTAGTCACCTGATCGTGTGATCCCGGTCCCCCGGGATCACTCAGCGCGTTGACGGCGGGCTCGGGACGTCAGTCTCGGGCCCGCCGTTGCAGTTTCGTACGAAAGGATGTCGGCTGTGCCCAAGGTCAGTGAAGACCATCTCGCGGCGCGGCGGAGCCAGATTCTGGACGGGGCCCGCCAGTGCTTCGCGCAGTACGGCTACGACGGCGCCACCGTGCGCCGCGTCGAGGAAACCACCGGGCTCTCGCGCGGTGCGATCTTCCACCACTTCAAGGACAAGGACGGACTGTTCCTCGCCCTTGCCCACGAGGACGCCAAACGCATGGCCGACGTCGTCGCCGAGGGCGGTCTGGTCCAGGTGATGCGCGACATGCTCGCGTCCCCCGAGCAGTTCGACTGGCTCGGAACGCGACTCGAAATCGCCCGACGGCTGCGCACCGACCCCGAGTTCGCCCGCGACTGGACGCAGCGCAGTGCCGAACTCACCGAGGCCACCGTCCGCCGCCTCGAGCGCCAGAAGTCGGCCGGACGCCTGCGCGACGACCTGCCTACCGACGTTCTGCTCGACTACCTCGACCTGGTCCTCGACGGCCTGATCGCACGCATCGCCTCCGGCCACGGCGGCGAGAACCTCTCGGCCGTGCTCGATCTCGTCGAGGAATCGGTGCGTCGCAGAGATACCTGAACCGACTCGTCCCTTCATCAGCTGCGGGCGTTCGCGCGTAACCGGCCCGCCGCCGGCCGAGATCGAGTGATACTGCGTCATGGCTACTGATCGCCGACCGCGGCACAACAGGGGAACGGCCGGCAATGGGCACGGGCTACTCGTGGTCTTGGACCAGTCCGGGAGTTGCAATGCGTGACGTGAAGGAGTTGGCCCGCGCCGAGCGGACCCAACTCGCGACTCTCCTGCATTCACTCACCCCACAGCAGTGGCAGACGCCATCGTTGTGCGCGGGCTGGAGCGTCCGCGACGTCGTTGCCCACATGCTGAGCTACGAAGAGCTGGGCCCCGGCGGGGTGGCGAGCAGGTTCGCTCGCGGTTGGTTGCGGTTCGACCGCGCCAACGCGATCGGGCTGGACGACTTCGCAGAGCACAGCCCACACCAACTGCTCGACTTACTGGATCGCAGCCTGCAGCCCCGAGGACTCACCACCGCATTCGGGAGCCGAATCGCACTCGTCGACGGCATGATCCACCAGCAGGACATTCGTCGGCCGCTCGGCCTCCCCCGGGATATCCCCGTCGAGGCGCTCGTACCCGCTCTCGACTTCGCGCGCATCGCGCCCCCGATAGGCGCACACCGACGGATCCGGGGCCTTCGATTGGCGGCAACAGACCTGGATTGGACCGCGGGAAGCGGACCTGAAGTCCGCGGACCCGGCGAGGCCCTGCTCATGTCCATCGCCGGACGCGGCGATGTCGCGAACGAGCTCGAGGGCCCCGGCCTGGCGACGCTGCGAGTACGGCTCGGCGGTTCCTCATCCGGCCGCCCACCGGCAAACGTCTAGCGGGCCATTCCTGGATGGACGTCGGCGTTGTGTGTGGGTGGCGACCCGGCGGGGATCCGTAGGCATCCGTGTCGAATGGAAACGGCGGCCTCCCCGCGGAGTCCAGTTACAGCCTCGCGCGACGACGTAGCGGTGGCGCACCGAACAAGAACCATGCTTCAGGAAATGGTAACGGGGCCCGTCGTTCCGGTGACTGTCCACTGTCCGTCGATGCGCTCGAGGACGTAGGTGAGCCCGATTCCGCAATCGATGCCACACCATAGTCGTACGCCGGCGTGGGCCCTCCCGTCGTCCTGTCGCTGCGTCGGATCGAGCTCGATGATGACTCCGTCGTTCTCGACGCCAGTCAAGCCTTGTCTTCCGACATCTGCCCGCTGATCAGGGCTTGCAACGAACTCGACAGAGGGAAGATCGCCGGACTGTGCGGTGATGTCGTTCTTCAGGTCGGTGTCGAACTGCGAACTGTCGACGACGTAGACGTACCCGACCGGCGACGGCGATCTCGCGAAGGGATTGTCGACGAGAACCAGTTGGTGCAGCGCAGCGGAGTAGAGCTGAGATTCCTCACTCGGTGGCGAAGATACGGGCGAGTCGAGCCCATCACCGCCCGTACCGGTACTCGCGCAACCGGCCACGGCGGCAGCGAGCAGCAAGGACGCAGCTACAGCCCGCATACGCATGATTCGGACAGTACATACCGCGGACCTTCAAGCTGGCGATTTTCCGTGATACCGCAAGCCCTGGCCGGACGGCAGAATCTCGCGGACCGGCCGATCGAAACTGGAATCCCTGTTGGGTCCGGCTGGGCGGATTCCACCAGAAGCTCCCCGATCCGGCAACAGCCTGGTCAAACAGTCTTCTTACGCCGGTTCGGCCCACCGCGCCGCCGCAGTGTCACGTCCGCCTCGACGAGCACGTTGTGGATGAACCCGTACGAGCGGCCGGTCTGTTCGGCGAGGGTGCGGATGCTCGCACCGGCTTCGTACTGGGCTTTCAGTTCGTCGCGGAGTTTGTCACGCGATTCCCCGGTGATTCGGGCCCCCCGGGAAACCCCGCCGGAAACCCCGCCGATCCCCGTGCTCTCCGCCATGACATCCTCCGGTCAGCTGAGCGAGCCCCGGTTTCCAGGCTAGATCACCGATCGACGCGTGATCAACAAACCGAAAACTCGCTCAGCCAGCGGGGATGGGACGAATCAGGCGAGCTGGATGAGTTCGAGGTACTCCTGGGACCAGTGATCTTCCTGCCCATCAGGCAGCAGGATGACCCGCTCCGGGTTCAGTGCCTCGGCGGCGCCCGGATCGTGCGTGACGAGGACGACG